>JAQUAR010000157.1 GCA_028687155.1 Methylacidiphilaceae bacterium
CCATGCGCAATCGACCGTCCTCCTCGGTGCCATGGGCAACACCCAAGTAGATCAGACGCGCCTCCTCATGGCCGGAAATGACGTCGATCGAATGGCCGAGGGCCTTTTCGGCCCTCCGAATGAATTCTTCGGCGTTCCGCGCTTTCCGTAAGGTATTAGTTCCCGCGACTCGCACCCGCGATGGCGGAATCGGCTTCAACCTCTGCCCGAACCGCTCCAGACATCGCAAGGCGCGATCCATCGCGTCTCGGGTTAAGCTCCCCGCAGCGTCGAGTCCCGCGGCTAAGCGTACGGGCTCTTTCAACCGATCGATGGGCCGAAGTTGCCCCTTTTCCTCCTGGATGACCAGCAGATGGAAGCTATTGGATCCTAGGTCGACGGCAGCGGCGAGCGGCATAGAACCCCTTCGGTATTTTCTATCCGTGCTTGGCGAACAGGAGGCGGCATCCGCTCTTCCGCGTTGCCGCATCCCACACCAGGAAAAGGAGACCCGCAATCGTCAAGCCGCATCGATCCCGTCTTCAGGAGGGCCGGGACCTCAAGGGATGCGCCCACAGCCTCCCGAGATGCCGTGCTTCTCGTTGTATCGCTGTTGATACTCCTCGGCGAAAAAAAATCCCCTTTCCGGCACGACTTCCGTCACGATCGGCGCGCGAAACCTCCCACTCTCCGCTAAAGACTGGCGCGAGCGTTCGGCAGCCTTACGCTGGGCCTCGTCATAGACAAAGATCCCCGAGCGATACTGAGATCCGACATCCGGGCCCTGTCGATTGAGAGTCGTCGGATCATGGAACTCCCAAAACTTGGCCAAAAGCTCATCGTAGGAAACCTCCTGGGGATCGAAGAGTACGAGCACGGCTTCCGCGTGCCCGGTTCGCCCGGCACATACCTCCTGATAGGTCGGAAACGGAACCGTCCCGCCGGAGTAGCCGGCGAACGCCGCTTTCACGCCCTTCTCCTTCTCGAACTTTTGCTCCATCCCCCAATAGCAGCCTCCTGCGAAGACCGCCCGCTGGAGCAGCTTTCCGTCCTTCCCCTTTCCCTGAAGGATACGTTCGGGCACGAAGACAAGCGCTCCGGAATTGATGCAATAACGGAGCCCGGTCGGAGGAGGCCCGTCGGGGAAGACATGTCCCAAGTGAGCTCCACAACGTGCACAGAGGATTTCCTCTCGGACCATCCCATGACTTCTGTCTTCCGACTGCCGAATGTTCTGGGGAGCAAACGGAGCAAAAAAGCTCGGCCAGCCGGTTCCCGAAACATATTTCGCCGTCGAGGAAAAGAGGGGCAGGCCGCAATCCCCACACAAGTAGAACCCCTCTTCTTTCCCCGCCACGAAGCGCCCGCAGAACGGCGGCTCCGTTCCCGCTTCCCGCGTGATCGCGTAGGTTGTTTCGCCCAGCAGGTAACGCCACTGCTCGTTGCTCATCCGGATATAGGCACCCTTGGTTGGAGCGCTCGGCCGTCCCCATTCATCTAAAAAAACGAACGTTCCATATTCCATAGGGCCACCCTCCGCCGCGGCTTCACATCCGTTTCCGACAAGAAGGAAGTGGGTCGCCAGGAGAAGCAAGAAAAGAAAAGAATGCACTTTTTTCGCTTCCGGATAGAAATTCGCGCCCATTTTGCGGTTGCATTTTCCTCCATTCTCCTCAAGAAAGGCACCCCTGAGGAATGGGAAGCCGAATTCTGATGCAGTTACCTCTTTTGCCGTTGACGCGAGCATGTTCGGCTTCTACCCTCAACGATAGGATTCAGTCGAATGAGCGCAAGAAAATCCTAAATTCTCTGGAGAAACGTCATGGAAAGAATTGCAATCAATGGGTTTGGACGCATCGGGCGGCTCATTTTGCGCATCATCGCGGAGCGAAAGTTGCTGGACCAGATTCCGGTGGTCGCGGTCAACGATCTTGTACCTGCCGACAATCTCGCCTATCTGCTGCGCTATGACAGCAACTATCACGGTTTTCCCCACCCGATCGAGTCAGCTAAATCCAATCCGAGCCTCGCTAAGGACGACCTCCTCCGAATCGGCAAGCACGAGATTCGCTGCTTGGAAGTGAAGGAAGGACCGGCGGCCATGCCCTGGGCCGATCTCGGTGTCAATCTCGTTCTCGAATCCACCGGCCTCTTCACGAGCGCCGACAAAGCGCGAGGTCACCTTAAGGCCGGAGCCAGAACCGTGGTCATCACTGCACCTGGTAAAGATGCCGACATTACCGTTGTCGTCGGCGTCAACCATGAACAGATCGACCGGAGCAGGCACTCGATCATTTCGAATGCGAGCTGCACCACCAACTGCCTGACTCCGGTGGTCCATGTCCTGCTCAAGGAGGGCTTCGGCATCGAGGAAGGCCTCATGACCACGGTGCACAGCGCCACCGCAAGCCAGAAGGTGCAGGATGGACCTTCCCGAAAAGACTGGCGGGGTGGGCGGGCGGTGGATGGCAACATCATTCCCGCAAGCACCGGTGCCGCCAAGGCAACCGCCCTTGTTTTACCGGAAGTCAAGGGAAAGCTGACCGGAATGTCGTTCCGGGTTCCGACCCCTACGGTTTCCGTAGTCGACCTTACCGTGCGGACGACGAAGACGACGAGCTATCCGGAAATTTGTGCGGCGATGAAGAGGGCAAGCGAAACCTACCTGAAGGACATCCTCGGCTACACGGAAGATCCGGTCGTTTCGCGAGATTTTCTCAAGGATCCCCGCTCGAGTATCTTCGACGCCGGGGCCGGAATCGGTCTCAACGGCAATTTCTTCAAGTTGGTCTCGTGGTACGATAATGAATGGGGTTACGCCAATCGTTGCGTGGACCTCGTGCAACATCTCCTCCAACTGCAATAAGCTGGACGCGATGGAGCGATCAAAAAAAGAATGTTCACCCTTAACGGAGGCGAGAAAACCATGACAAAGCAAACCATCCTCGATGTGGACGTGCAAGGGAAACGGGTGCTCGTACGGGTCGATTACAATGTTCCGGTCGAATATGTCGACGGTGACGCAAGAATTACCGACGATACCCGGATTCGTGCCAGCTTGCCGACCGTGCAGAACCTCGTGAAGCGTGGCGCACGCGTTGTCCTGATGAGCCACTTGGGCCGTCCCAAAGGGAAGGCGAATCCGAAGCTGAGCCTTCGCCCCGTTGCCGACCGCCTGAGTTACTTGATGCAAAAGCCGGTCTCCTTCGCCAACGATTGCATCGGCTCGGGGGCGGAAAATTCCGTGAATTCGCTTCGGGATGGAGACGTCCTCCTCTTGGAAAACCTTCGTTTTCATCCGGAAGAGGAAAAGAACGATCCATCCTTTAGCCAGCAGCTCGCCCGACTTGGCGAGGTCTACGTCAATGATGCCTTCGGTACGGCTCACCGCGCCCATGCCTCGACGGAGGGAGTCGCTCATCTTATCGCGGAGCGCGCCATCGGATTCCTTATGGAAAAGGAACTCCACTTTCTTGGTGAAGAGTTGGAAGACCCGGCGCGCCCGTTCGTCGTCATTCTGGGCGGGGCGAAAGTGTCCGACAAGATCGGCGTAATCGATCGTCTTCTCAGCAAAGCCGACGCTATCCTCATCGGTGGCGCAATGGCTTACACGTTCTACTTGGCGCAGGGCAAACCAGTTGGAAAATCGCTGGTTGAACCGGACCGGGTGGAGGTAGCGCGGGAGGCGCTGGAAAAAGCGGCTGCCCGAGGCATCGACCTTCTCCTCCCCGTCGACAGCTATGTTGTCGAATCGATCGATTTCGATAATCAGCAAACCTCACCGGGACGCTACACGAGGCCCGGGGAGGAAATTCCGGCAGGCTGGCGAGGAGTCGATATCGGACCCGCCACGATCGCGGCCATGCGGAAAGAGATTGCCGGGGCGAGGACGATTTTCTGGAACGGCCCGATGGGCGTCTTCGAGATTCGCGGCTGCGATCAAGGAACCTTCGCCGTTGCCGAACTGGTCGCGGAAAATCGGGATGCCGTAAGCATCGTGGGCGGCGGGGACTCGGTGAAGGCGCTTCACCGGTCCGGGCTTGCCGACCGGATCACCTTCATCTCCACGGGGGGCGGCGCTTCTCTTGAATTTCTCGAGGGCAGACCGCTTCCGGGAGTCTCCGTGATCCCGGACAAAGTCTTGAAGGAGGAAAACCAGAAGGCGTCTTCTTCCTCCGCCGAAGCTTCCACCAAAGCTCTTCTCCCGGTGTGACGGCGCGTACAAAAATCGTCGCCGGCAACTGGAAGATGAACAAAACGGTTGCCGAGGCCGTCTCGCTCGTCGAGGAACTCAAGAAAGAGTTGGCGGCCTTCTCCGGCTGCGAGGTCGTTCTCTGCCCTCCGTTCACCGCGCTGACCAGCGTGGCAGATCTATTGCGCTCCTCCTCCAGTATCCAGCTTGGGGCCCAAAATCTCCATCCCGCGATGCAAGGAGCATTTACCGGAGAAATTTCGGCCACCATGCTCCGCGAGGTCGGCTGCCGATTCGTCATTGTCGGCCATTCCGAGCGCCGCCGCTACTTCGGGGAAACGGATACTTTCCTTCGAGAAAAGCTGCTTGCCGCGGTCGCTGCAGGATTGCGTCCGATCTTTTGCGTCGGAGAGGAGCTTCCCGATCGGGAATCGGGCCGATGGCCTGCACATCTCCGCTCCCAAATCCAAGGAGTTCTTCACGGCCTTCCGGTCGATGTACTCTCTGCCATCGTGCTTGCCTATGAGCCGATATGGGCCATTGGCACCGGACGAAATGCAACGCCCGAACAGGCGCAAGAGGCACACGTTTTGCTGCG
>JAQUAR010000158.1 GCA_028687155.1 Methylacidiphilaceae bacterium
ATGCTGGCCAAGATGAAGCGGGGAACCTATCTGGTCAACACGGCCCGTGCGAAGATCTGCGACCGGGATGCGATCGTCCGGGCCTTGGAGAGCGGTCAACTCGCGGGCTATGCGGGAGACGTCTGGTTTCCGCAGCCAGCTCCCAAGGATCATCCGTGGAGGACGATGCCGCATGAGGGGATGACCCCGCACATCTCGGGAACGACTCTTTCCGCCCAGGCCCGTTATGCGGCTGGAGTGCGGGAGATCCTGGAATGCTGGTTCGCCGGGAAGCCGATCCGCAAGGAGTACTTGATCACCGAAGGGGGTAAGCTGGCCGGCGTCGGAGCCCGCTCGTACAGCGTTTAGTCGCCTCTCAGAACCGGAACGCCGCCGCAGGCCGTCGGATCGGAGCTCCGCTGGAGCTGATCCAGGAACGCGGCGGCGGCCGCAGAGCGTTGTGTCGGAGGGGGAGCAAGGATCGCGAGACGCCACCACAGTCCCTCGGGAGGGTTGATCCGCAGCGCGGCAAGCCCGGGATCCTCCTCCGAGAGCACGCTGGCCGCGACAAAACCGATCCCGAGTCCCGCCCGGGCGGCTTCGATGACACCCTGAGCGCTGGGCAACTCGGCATGGCCCGGAGGCTCGATCCGCAGCAAGCCGAAGGCTCTCTCGACCGCCCGGCGGACCCCGGAGTCGGCTTCCCGCCAGAGGACCCTCTCCCCTCGCAGGTGACGGAGCGCCACGCCCGCGGGAAAGTCGCGTGCAAGCCGGCTCTTCCGACGGACCACGAGCATGATCTCTTCCTGGATCCAAGGCGTGTGGACGTAATCCGGTGGAGGGCGCCCCTCCAGCGGTTCTTCGACGAAGACTAGGTCGAAATCCTCCGCGCGCCCCACAATCTCCCGGGAGGATCCGGTCTCCACCTCGACCCGGATGCCCGGGTAACGATCCTGAAAAGCGACTAAGGGGCAGGGGAGGTAGTAGCTCCCGATCGTAACGGTCAGGGCGATCCGAAGCCGGCCTTCGATCCGCCTCTGCAGCCGCCAGGCAAATTCGCGGGCCGCCGCGACCCCTTCGGACACTCGGAGGGCGTGCTTGCGGAGCTCCTCCCCGGCGGGGGTGAGATGAAGATGCCCCTGTTCAAAACGACAGAGGGGATCGCCGACGGCCTCCCGCAGCCTCCGCAACTGAGCCGACACCGCCGCTTGGACGACATGGAGGCGACGGGCAGCCTGGCTTACGCTGCCAAGCTCGGCTACCAGCGCGAAAGCCAATAGGTGACTTGGTTGGAGATCGGGAAGGGCGGAGGCTTCTCCATCGGCGATCTTGCTCGTGCCGCGTCCGTACCGGCTGTGCGAATCGGGGGTGATGTCCACTAAAGGCTACATCCTACGCATCACCTCTTGGCCGAGGCAATCGAAAGCCGTGGTCGTCCCGGGCAAGCCGCTTGCCAGAAAGGCAGGCCAGGTTCTCGGGGATATCCGATCCCCTCCATAGGGAAAAGGCATTGCGCTCGTTCGCCTGAACGATATATGATTGCAATGGTAATACGAGCCTAAATCCCGAAGGGAGGGAGAACCGATGACGACGGAATCGAACTGTCCTTTTCACCAGACCGCCGCTTCGGGCGGCACCCAGACCAACCAGGACTGGTGGCCCAACCGGCTCAATCTAAAGATCCTGCGCCAGAACTCCCGCCTGTCAAACCCGATGGGGGCAGAGTTCGATTATGCGAAGGAGTTCCGGAGCCTCGACCTGGATGCGGTGAAGCAGGAGCTGCGCGCGCTGATGACCGACTCGCAGGACTGGTGGCCTGCCGACTTCGGCCATTACGGGCCGCTCTTCATTCGCATGGCCTGGCATAGCGCCGGCACCTACCGTATCGGCGACGGCCGCGGCGGTGCAGGGTCCGGGCAACAGCGCTTTGCTCCGCTCAACAGCTGGCCGGACAACGTGCTGCTGGACAAGGCACGCCGGCTCCTCTGGCCGGTCAAGCGGAAGTATGGCCGCAAGATCTCGTGGGCCGACCTGATCATCCTGGCGGGCAACGTGGCACTCGAATCGATGGGTCTCAAGATCTTCGGCTTTGGCGGAGGGCGTGTAGACGCTTGGGAGCCCGATGAGTCCGTCTACTGGGGCTCGGAAGCCAAGTGGCTCGAAGACAAGCGATACTCCGGTAATCGCAATCTCGAGAACCCTCTGGCCGCCGTGCAGATGGGTCTGATCTACGTGAACCCGGAAGGCCCAAATGGCAATCCGGACCCCGTGGCGGCCGCCGTCGACATCCGCGAGACCTTCGCGCGCATGGCGATGAACGACGAGGAGACGGTGGCTCTGATCGCCGGCGGCCACACCTTTGGCAAGACGCACGGTGCCGGCCCTGCCTCCTTGGTGGGTCCCGAGCCGGAGGCGGCGGACATTACCGAGCAAGGTCTGGGCTGGCGAAGCCGCTTCCGCAGCGGCAAGGGCGCCGATGCGATCGGCAGCGGTCTGGAGGTCATCTGGAGCAGGACCCCGACGCGGTGGAGTAGCGATTTCTTCCGCTTTCTCTTCGAGTACGAGTGGGAGCTGGGCAAGAGCCCGGCCGGCGCTTGGCAGTGGGTCGCCAAGGATGCGCCGGAGGTCATTCCCGACCCATTCGACTCCGGCAAGAGACGCCGTCCGACCATGCTCACCACCGACCTCTCGCTCCGGTTCGACCCGGCGTACGAGAAGATCTCGCGGTTCTACTACGAGCATCCGGATGCCTTCGCCGATGCGTTCGCGCGCGCTTGGTTTAAGCTCGTCCACCGGGACATGGGCCCCCGGGTTCGCTACCTCGGCCCCGAGGTCCCGAAGGAAGACCTGATCTGGCAGGATCCGATTCCCGCCGTGGACCATCCCCTGGTCGATGCGAACGATATCGCGGCGCTGAAGGTCAAGATTCAGGCGTCGGGGCTGACGGTGCGGGAGCTGGTCGCGACGGCCTGGGCGTCGGCTTCCACCTTCCGCGGCTCCGACAAGCGGGGTGGGGCCAATGGTGCGCGTATCCGCCTAAGTCCGCAGAAAGATTGGGAGGCTAGCGAACCGGCGCAGCTCACCAGGGTGCTCGCCGTGCTCGAAAGGCTCCGGAAGGAATTCGACGCGCAGGCGACAGGAGGCAAGAAGCTGTCGCTTGCCGACTTGATCGTACTCGGCGGCTGCGCCGGTGTGGAGCAGGCGGCGAGAAACGCGGGGCACGCGATTACTGTGCCGTTCGCCCCCGGCCGCATGGACGCCTTGGCGGAGCAGACCGATGTCGAATCCTTTGCGGTGCTCGAGCCGAGGGCCGACGGCTTCCGCAATTTCCGGAAGGAGAAGTTCGAGGTGCCCAGCGAGGCGTTACTGGTCGATCGGGCGCAGCTGCTTACGCTCACCGCGCCAGAAATGACCGTGCTCGTCGGCGGCATGCGCGTGATGGATACCAACGTTGGACGGATCCGACACGGGGTCTTCACCCATCAACCAGGGGTGCTGTCGAACGACTTCTTCGTAAACCTGCTCGACATGGGGACCGAGTGGAAGGCGGTGGACGGCGACGACAATCTCTTCGAAGGACGCGACCGGAAGACGGGTGCGATGCGGTGGACGGCCACCCGGGTCGATCTGATCTTCGGTTCCCAGTCCGAACTGCGCGCGCTGACCGAGGTCTACGGCAGCGCCGATGGGCAGGAGAAGTTGGTCGACGACTTCATCGCCGCCTGGAACAAGGTGATGAACCTCGACCGCTTCGATCTGTCGCGCCCTTGAACGAGCCTGCGGCAGTTTGGGTCTTATCCGCCTCTCGGATTCAGGATCCCGTTTTGGCTTTCTCTGCAGCCGCCTTCGCCTTGCCGATCTGAACGGTGTTCGCCTGAAGCTTGTCGCCCGCCTTGCGGGCATGGATCACGACGCGCTCCCCGGGAACGAGATCGGCAACCGTAGCGGGCTCCTTCGTCTTCCCCTTGGAAATCTGCGAACGGTCGGTCAGCTCGACGGGAACCGACTTGCCGTCCCGCGACTTGACCGTGAGCACGTTCCCTTCGACGGAAGCGACCTCCCCGATGACATGGATCTCGTTGCCGTGCGCGAAGGTCGAAACCATACCGAAACTGAAGAGCAAGCAGGAAAGCAGAACTCCAACCGCGCCACGCATCGTATATCCTCCCGTTTTTCCAATCGTTTCGCCGTCCGGCGTTCTTCCCCGCCGTTGCGGAAAGCGGACGCCAGTCCGGAGCCTACCGGCTCCCCGGTCTCCGTTCAAGGAGAGCTTTTCTCTTCCCCTTCCAGGAAGTTCTCCTCCTCCTGCTCCTCCGCGCGCTCCTTCGGACCCTTCGGGTTGAGCTTCTCCATCTCGGCCTCCTCCTCGCGCGTGAGCTTCGGCAGGTGGCGGAGGAAGAGGACGAGCTTCCAACTCTCCGCGTCGTGGCCGGCTTCTCCCCAGGCAGGCATTCCGGTTAGCCGGATTCCGTTGTGGATGATGTAGTAGAGCTCTCCGTCGGTGAAGCGCTGGGTCCCCTGCTTCCGCATATCCGGGGCGCGCGGATAAAGGTTCTTGCCCATCTCGGTCTGGCCGCTTCCGTTGTTCGCGTGGCACTGGGCGCAGTGGTCCGCATAGTGCTCCCTCCCCTGCTTGATCCAATCCGGGGTTGGCGGAAAGGGATTTTCTTGCCGGCGCGCTTCCTCGGGGATCGAAAGACGATAGAACCGTTTCGCCACGAATGCCTCCCAGGCGGGCGGAGCTTCGCGCGCGGCGAATCCCTGGCGGATCGCGAGAACGGCCCCC
>JAQUAR010000159.1 GCA_028687155.1 Methylacidiphilaceae bacterium
CAGGCGCCTCAACAAACGGCCGCCCGGGACGCGGGAGCTCGACGAGGCTTGGGAAGAGTGGTCGCTGGCCACCAAGTGGCCACTGACCAAAGACCTGGTGCTTGCCGATCGCAGCGAGGATTCGGCCGGGGTCTTGCGCTGGCTGCGCGGAGAGCCAGCCATCCTGTCGCTGCAGGCCATCACCACCGAAGAGGTGGCGGCGTTCTTCCACGCGACTCTGAGTGAACTGCCGGACGACCTCGCGGCGGCCTACCGTGCCCGCACCCTGGTGGTGACGGCGGACGCGGCCCGGGCCCTGGCGAATGCGCCGGCGCCCCTAATCCTGGTGCTTACCGAGCCTGACCCGGGCCTGGCTGGGGCGCTCACCAAACGGGGTCACTTCGTACTCCAGGCCTATGACGAACGGCGGATCGGCCGCGGAGAGCTTCGCGCCCTCGCGCGCCCATCGCGGGAAGGCATCGCCACCGCCCTCCAAGCGGTCGGCATCGCCGAACCGCGGGCGAAGTCGCTGGCCCGCGAGAGCGCCCGCAATCTGGCGGTCCTGCGCCGACTCATTCCAGGCGCCCCGGGGCGCCTGCCGGCCTGGGCCGAAGGAACTCCACCCAAGGCGCTCCTGGCGGCGCTGCTGGCGGGAGGCTGGGACGATACGTCGGGGGGCGACCGTGCGCGCCTGGCCGAACTCGCCGATCAACCCTACGACGCCGTCACCGCGGACCTGTCTCCGCTGGTCGGCGACTTCGATAGCCCGCTGCAAAAGGTCGGGACGGCCTGGCGGATCAGCTCTCCGTCGGACGCCTGGATACTGCTGGCCCCCTATCTCACGCCGGCCGATCTAGACCGCTTCGAGAGCGTCGCCCAAGCGGTGCTAGGTGCTGCCGATCCTCGTTTCGACATGGCGCCGGACGACCGTTGGCTAGCGGACATCCGTGGCATCAGGCCAGATTATTCACGCCTGCTGCGGCATGGCGTGGGGCAAGTCCTGATCCTGCTGGCGCTTTGGGGGGACAAGGTCCGCACCGTCGCAGACGCTTCGCGCCGCGCGGACGCAATCGTGGCGCGCCTGCTGCAGGATGCGGATGGTCGGCGCTGGTGGTCGCTCTCCGGCGACTTCCGGCTGCTTGCGGAAGCCTCGCCGGACGCCTTCCTGACCGCCATGGAAGACAGTCTCGACCAGAAGGATCCCCCGATCGGCGCCCTGTTCGGCGATGACGACGGTGGGGTCTTCGGGACCGAGTACCTGTCCGACCTGATGTGGGCCCTGGAATCCCTGGCCTGGTCTCCCGACTGGATGCCGCGCGTCACCCACGTGCTGGCACGCCTCGATGCGATCGACGGCAGGCCGCGCAAACATGTCTACGGACCGATGCGCAGCTTGCGGGAAATTCACTTCCTCTGGAGTCCACAGACCTACGCCACCCAGGAAGAGCGGATTCGCGCGATCGACCGGATCCGTAATCGCGAGCCGCGGACAGCATGGAAGCTCATGCTTGGCGTGCTGCCGAGCCGTTACGATGTCTCAAGCCCATCGCCTATGCCGCGTTGGCGGGACTTCAGCGTCGACGAGCCCGAAGTCGTGACCCGGAACCTGATCGGCCGGGGTGCGGTCGCGATCAGCGAGCGGCTCGTCGACGACGTCGGCCTCGATCCGGCGCGGTGGGCAGCGCTGCTGGACCGGCTCGGCGACCTCTCTCCTGACCCAGAGCCAGCCCTGGCCGCGCTGGAAGCGGCAGAACCCAAGGTTACAGACGCTGGCGATCGAGCGGCCTTCTGGAAGAAACTCCGATGCGTCCTGCATGACCATCGGCAATTCCCTGGCGTCGACTGGTCCCTGCCGGAGGAGGTGCTGGCCCGCCTGGAGGCGGTCTACGAACGGTTTACGCCCACGGACCCCCTGGCGCGGGCGGCCTGGCTGTTCGACGACTCCGTCGCCCTGCCCAAACCGACCGGCGAGGGATGGGAAGCCGAGCGGCTCGAAATCGACGCCGCACGACAGGCGGCTGCGCAAGCGCTCTACAAGGCAGGCGGCATTCCGGCGATCCTGGGCCTGTCGCGTCTGGTGGAGAACCCCGACCATATCGGCAAGGCACTCTACGAGAGCGGACTTCCCGTCGTAGAACTCGACGCCCTGATCGAGGCGGCGGCGCGCAGCGCCGACCTTCATGAGCGCGGCATTGCCTATGGCCTGATCATCTCTGTGTTCCGAGACCGCAAGGAGGCCTGGGCCGAGGGGCTGATCGCCCAGGCGCGGACACAGGCGTGGGGTGATGACGCCCTGATGACCATCCTGCAGGCGCTGCCGATCGGCCGCTGGACCTGGGATCAGGTCGCCAAAATCGGTGGCGAGACGCTGACGACCTACTGGCGCCACTCCCAGGTGTCCTGGATGGACGAGGATAGCGGCGACATCGCCTACGCCATCCGTCAACTGGTCGACGTCGGCCGGGCACGTGACGCCCTGGCGCTCGTCGGCCGTCGCCCCAAGAAGGGGCACCTGCCGACCGCGATCCTACTGGAAGTGCTGGAGCAGGCCGCACGTCCACCCGTCAAGAACACTGTGCACAGCAACGAGGCTACCATGTTCCAGTACTATGTTGCCGAGACGCTGACCGAGCTGGACACCCGCGACGATGTCGACCGCAATGAGCTGGCGAGGCTGGAATGGAACCACCTGCGGGTGCTTGAGTACTCGCGCCGACCCGCCAAGGTGTTGCTGTCGGTGCTTTCGGAGCAGCCGAAACTGTTCATTGAGATGCTCAGCGCGGTGTTCAAGGCCAGCGAGGAAAGCGGCATTGAGGAGCCTGAACCGGCTGACCCCGAACAGGCACGCGCCGTGGCCGACCAAGCCTACCGGCTGCTCAATCTCTGGGATCAAATTCCCGGCCGACGCGGCGACAACACCATCGATGGTGAGGTGCTGGAGGCCTGGATCAAGGAGGCGCGCTCGCTTGCCAAGGCAGTCGGCCGGGAGGAGATCGCCGACACGCAGATCGCACAGATGCTGTCCGCCTCACCTATGGGCGCGGATGGCGCTTGGCCGGCGGAGCCGGTGCGCGAGGCGCTCGATCTCTTCCGAAGCAAACCCATGCTGGAGGGTTTCCGCATGGGCAAGCTCAACCGATGGGGTGCCACGTTCCGCGCGCCTGGGGACGGTGGCGATCCGGAACGGTGCGAAGCCGCGAAATACCGGGGCTGGGCCAAGACCATCGCCTTCGAGCATCCGCACACAGCCAAGGCACTGAACAACCTCGCTGATGACTACGAGCGGCAGGCCGAGCGGCTCGATGAGGTTACCGAGCGGCGCGACTGGGAAGCCTAAAACGCAACCATACGTAGTGCTTTGAAGCTTCTTCGATTTTGCGGGCAGGAGTTTTGGGCCACAGAAAGGACACCCCGGTGAAGAATGAGGAGAGTAGCAACAAGTTCGCGTAGGAATGGGGGAAGAAGCGCTGCAATTCCCGGGTAGCGCTCGTCCCGTCGTGGACGGCGCATAATAGGCTTGGAATGAATGCAGTCGCTTAGTCAGGCTAGCATATGGCATAAAGCTGGCTGCAAACAAGAGCAGGACGAACGGCAGCTAGGGAGGAAGAGACAGTTTTTGCTTGCCCCTTTCCGCGCGAGAACGCTTGGAAAAGTGGTAGCGAGGAACGAGTCTCCTTCCTGGGACGGAAAGTCCCGGGACTGGATCGGCAGGAGGGAAGGAGGCGGCAAGCCGGTGGGGAACGCCGAGCGTACCGTTTTTTGAAAACACTATGGAAACGGATGCGACATCTGAGCTGACCGGGCCACTCCCGCCGGCCGCCTATCTGCGTCGCTGCGCTCGGGAGCCTTACCGGATCCTCTTTCCGCTGGGCACGGTCTTTGGCTTTTTGGGGGTCGCGGTCTGGCCGCTCGCCGCGTTGGGATGGGCTCCCTCTCCGCCCGCCCAGAGCCATCCCCGGCTCATGATCGAAGGTTTTGTCGGTTCCTTTCTAATCGGTTTCCTCGGAACCTCCCTGCCGCGCCTCCTCGAGATCAAGCCGTTGAGCGGAAACTTGCTGCTGCTCGTCTCCGTCTCCCTCTTGACGGGAAGTGTCTTCCAACTCCTGGGCGGACAGTGGGCGGGCGACCTGCTCTTCGCCTTTGCGCTCCTTCTGCCGCTGACCTTTTTCGCCCTGCGCTTTCGCGATTGGAAGGCGAGTGCGCCTCCGAGTTTCATTCTGGTGCTCTTGGGAGTGTTGGGAGCGGTGGCGGGAGCCTTCCTGCAGGCGGAGAAGACCGCCGGAACGCGAATGAGTCCTCTCATCCAGCAGTTCAGCGCGCTCCTGCTCTTCCAAGGGCTGCCTCTCCTTCCGCTTCTCGGGTTGAGCGCCTTCTTCCTGCCGCGGCTCTATAGGGGGGAGAGCGAAAAAGCGCAGCTGGCGGCAGAGCGCTCCTCGGGAAAAGGGATCCGTTCCACCCTGCTCGCGCTGGGAGCGGGGCTCTTGATCGTCACCAGCTTCCTTCTTGAAGCAGGAGGGAGCCGGCTCCTGGGAGGGCTTCTGCGGACGGCCACCGCCTTCGGCTATCTCGCGCTGACCTTGCCCGTCTCTCCGGAGTTCTTGGGCCGGGGAACCATCGCGGGCGCTTCCCGGCTAGCGCTCGGCTTATCGCTCCTGGGGCTGCTGCTCGCCTCTTTTCTCACCCCAGCCGGTTCTCTCCACCTCTTCTTCCTCGGGGGAGTCGGGTTGATGATCCTGGCGATAGGCGCTCGCGTCGTCTACGGCCTAAGCGGGAGGG
>JAQUAR010000160.1 GCA_028687155.1 Methylacidiphilaceae bacterium
GCCAAACATCGGCAGCCACTATGCCATGTTCGAGGCAATCCATGGCTCCGCCCCCCGCCGAGCGGGACAGAATGTGGCGAATCCGGCGGGACTCCTGCTGGCGGCTGTGCAGATGCTCGTCCACATCGGTCAACAGGAAGCGGCCGAGCGGGTGCACAATGGTTGGTTGAGGACCATCGAGGAAGGGATCCACACCTATGATATTTTCCGTGAGGGAAAGAGCCGCCAAAAGGTGGGAACCAAGGAGTTCGGCCAGGCGGTGATCGCGAATCTCGGAAGGAGCCCGGAGACCCTGAAACCCGTTCGCTACGCACTCGATAAGCCGAATCCGCGATCCGATTTTCCTTACCATCGCCCGGAGGAAACCAAGGCCTTGCTCGGTGTCGATATTTTCGTCGAGTTCGCGCAGAGCGTCGAGGAACTTGCTTCTGCGCTCCACGTGGCTGCCGAAAGGGGTGCTCTCGCGTTGGAAACCATCGCCAACCGCGGAATGAGCGTCTGGCCTTTCGGCTCGGGCGAAACTCTGCTCGCCGGACCATTCCAGTGCCGGTTTTTCACCAGAGATCGGTCAGCGGAACTTCCGCATCGAGCCGTCGTCGATCTCCTCGGCTCGGTAGAAGCCGGGGGAATTGAGTTCACAAAGGCGGAGCTCCTGTATACGTTTAACGGAGTTGAAGGGTTTTCCCGCAGCCAGGGAGCCTAGCCCTCCGCGTCTTGCCCGGTGGTGTAACGGTAGCACAGAGGTCTTTGGAGCCTTTAGTCATGGTTCGAATCCATGCCGGGCAGCCAAACCGGATGCCTCGGTGGAATGGCGCCATCCCATCTTGACGGACTAAAGTTCTCCTGCAGCTTGTCACAGCCCGATCACTCGATCACGAAACTTTCGTCGATGCCCTTCGCTCAACTTGCGCAGGAAGCGTTCGTCGGCAGTGACGAAGCGGCAATCTCGGTCGGCGGCAAGGGCAAGGTAGAGGCAGTCATATACCGGATGATCGAGCTCGATCGCGGTCCGTGTTGCCGTCTCGAGCAGGGAGTGTGTCGGCAGGAACTCGATATCGGCGGCCTGGAGAAGCCGTGCCCCGAGGAACGCTTCCTCCTTTGAGAGTTCGTTGCGCTGGAACTTCTTCCACAGGATGTTCGCACTCTCGGCGACGAGCAGTTCCGGCGCGATCAGCTTGACGCGCCGGCGAAGCGTCAAGGCTTCCGCCGTGCCCTCCTCTTCGACCACCCATTTGACGGCGATGCTGGCATCGATGACAAGTGCGTTCACCGCCCTTCGCGTCCTTCGCGGAGCAGTACCTCAGAAGGCGTCTGCTTCCGACGCTTCGTCAGCTTCCGCAACTCGGCTGCCAGTTTGTCGAAGGAAGGCTCCTCCTCACTGGTAAGCGCTTGGCGGAGAATCTCTCGGTGCTCGGCCTCGGTGGAGCGGCCGTGGCGGGCGGCCCGGCGCTTCAAGCGGGCGATCAGATCATCATCTAGATTGCGCACATGCAGGTTCCCAGGCATTCGGCCCTCCGTTTAGATGAGAGCAATGATCTCATTTTGAGGCTATTCTGTCCAGAACGGCGCTCGTACGTATCGCAAGGAAGGGAAGTGACCGTCGCGAGTGAGGTGTTCCCTTGCATGTCTCCCACGCAGATTATTCTCTTGCTGATCGAGAACGACCTTTCCACTCGTCGCTGCGCGCAGGTGCGTGCCTTCCCGGGAGAAAACCGGCGGTGCCGTCGCCAAACCGGATGCCCATTGCAATGGCGCCATCCGATCCCTGGTCATCTGCATCACTGGTTGGATCGAAGGCACTCCATTGCTCCTTGCGCTGCCGCTGGCATGCCAGGCGCCGAGGAGACATAGGCAACGATTTGCCGTGCCTGGGCAGCGCCTGTGGACGTAATTAATCGTTTGTAAATACCGTGGCGCTGGGCAAGGCGCAGCGTGCGGACTCGATTGAGTCCCGTGCGCGAAGGAGCCATGAGAGAAGCAAGGGAGGAAGCCTTTCAACCCCAATGTCGCTTCGGAAGCATCTCCAGGCGTTGCTTCGTCTTGCTCCTCCTGCTCTGGATGCAACCCTGCGCCATATTCGCGGATCCGATCTTCTTCCCGGGGGAGGAGATCGCCGCGCAAGATCTTGTGGAGACCATGAACACTCAGGAGGCCGGGAAGGATTGGCTCGGAAAGTGGCGCAGAATGACTATCGAGACCCGCGAGAGGCAGACGCACTATTTGACGCCGCTCGTCACGGAAACGCCCCGCTTGGAGCAGCGCATCCGGTACGACATCTACGACGAAACACTGCCCAACGGGAAGAAAGAGTGGAATTTCGGCAATCAGAAGGGGGTGAACGTGATCGTGGCTCCGACCATGGAAGTGGCTGCCGCGCTCCCCAACTACCTCTATTATCCGGGAGCAGGACAGAAAGATGGATTCGGGGGACAGGTTTTCATGGTGAAAAACCGGATCATGGCTTCTCCGGAGACCCAGAAAAACTATGTATTCTCCGTAATGCTCACCGCACTTACCCCGACGGGCTCGCTGCCCGGAGTAGCGGAACACTGGGTTTGGACCCCTTTCGTTACCTTCGGCAAGGGGTGGGGACATTTTGACTTCATGGTGAATTTGGGGACCTCTTGGGCCGATGGCGACAACAAGCAACTCGGGAGTCCCATCATCTGGAATGTGGCTCTTCAGTATCGCTTCGGAGTCATCTGCCCGACGATCGAGTTCAACTCACATCCATCGATGAGCGAATTTTACTTTTTCGGCGCGCCAGGCCTCTTTGTCACTCCGGAGGTGCTGATCGGCCGCTTTCACTTCCGAGACAACTACAGCCTCTATTTCGGGATCGGTTATCAGATGGCGCTCGATGCGGCGACAGTGCAGGCCGACTATTCCAATGCCTTCATCGTGAAATTCCACCTTCTTTTTTGAAGGCTCTTCGCTATGTGGAATAGGTGGAGGGAGCAGACTTCTGACCCCTGCCCATGGCTAAAGCTAGGGGGTTCTAGAGCATAGAGATCCGGCTCTCCGGGGCTCTCGCTTGCTCTACAGCATCCACTGGCCTCGCCGGAACGGCTGCCGCCATTTGGCAGACAGCCGCTTCCCGCTTTCCCTTTCGACGGACGACCAGCTCTGACGTCCAGGACGCGTGGTCGGGACAAGCCCTCCGGTCTCGCTGGTTCCTTTGCCCTCGACATCGCCCGCCCCAGAAGCGGTTCCGCACCCGGCCAAGCCTTTCGGACTTGGCTGATGTCGAGGAAATCCTTCTCGCAGCATTTTGATAGGAAGGCGCTGTAGAGATGCCGCTGCACCGGTTTGGTGACACCATCGCCGAAGACGTGCGTCCGCAAGGAGAGCGGCTTCTTCACGTACTGTCCGGTCGTATGGTCGAACTGGCTCAAGCGGGTCTTCCGGGGATCAATTTCGAGGAGTCCGCCGCCGGCACTCTCAGCCTTGCGGCGAGAGCCCATCGCCTGCGCTTGTCGCGTTCCGAACGGAGCCAGCGCTTGACGCATCCCTTCTCGTCGTAGTTGCCGGGATTGGTCGCCCGGCGGGACCGGTCCATGGACCGCAGGATCCGTCGCGTCTCCTTCCAGGGCTGCTCGACTTCCGGACAGAGCTTTTCCAGGCTTGCGGCGGTATCCGAGACGCAGGCCACCGTCGATGGCCCCAGGTCGTACCCGACGACTCCCTCTCCCGCGGGCCTGACCTGCGGGGCGAGTCCCTCCTGGACGAATTGCCCGTACCAGCGGCTCCTGCCACGGATCGTCCTGCGAACGATGCGGACATACTTGGTCCGGGCCTCCAGCGCGATCCGTTGCCAGCCGAGCTTGTCCTTGGGATCGAGCCGAAGCGGCAAGACCAGCCCCGCCTAGTGGATGGCGGGAACCGGTTCTTTCCGGAACCGGATCACGGCATCGCCCTTGCCTTCGACCGGGTGGAACCGGCTGGCCGGCTTGAATCTCGGTCGGCCTCGAACGCCGAAGGCGTGCTGCTGGAGGGCCTGGAAGGCCCGTCGGCTCGCGGTCTGCGTGTCGTGCGAGCCTAAGTGCTCTCCGATCGCGCAGGCGTCCCGGCAGACCTCCGCGAACTCCTGGAGCGAGACGAAGCCAAAACCGAATCGTTCCTGGGTTTTCCGGAAGAGACTGGATCGCTCCTTGTTGGGGATCCGCTTCCCGGTCTGATCGTCCAAGACCGTCTTCGGCATCTGGAGGGCGCGCTGCCAGTCCTTGGATTGCCGCAGCAAGGCCAGCCGCCGGAGCGCCTCGCCCAGAGAGGCGTTGTAGACCTGGCGAGCGGCGTCGAGCCACCTGGAGAGGGCAACCTCATCCGCCGCGGTCGTTCGCAACGGAAACTCGGCGACGAAGGAGGGAGTCTTGGCTCGCATCAGACCGCACCACTCTTATACACCTGTTTTGCCGCCTTGCAATCCTTCGCCGCTCACCCCATGGCTAAAGCCAGGGGCTTGCGCGGCGGTTTTCGGTCATAACCGGGTCTGGAATGGAAGGTGACCCGAAGCCGGCGGACACTTCGGAAAGCTGCGGTCGGGTCTTCCGCTTCTACCCACGGAAAGGACCAGGGAGGCTTCGCACGAAAGCTCGCGCTGGCATTAATGTTCCGCTAAGTTTACGACCCCATGAAGTGGCGAAGCAGAATCTACCGCTACGTCCTGGGTTCCCGCGAATATCCTCCCCAAAAGTCTCTCGATCCCTTAGCCCCGCTCCCGGTCCGCAAGGAGTGGCAACGCTCCCATCCCGAA
>JAQUAR010000161.1 GCA_028687155.1 Methylacidiphilaceae bacterium
ATCGCGGCCAAGGACCGGGACCAGGAGGTGGAGGCCGTCGTGGCCGAGCTCCGGAGACAGGGACACCCGGCTCATCTGCTCCACCGGACGGTCCACCGGCCCTGGGGGACTTATACCGTTCTCGAAGAGGGCCCGCGCTTTGCGATCAAGCGGATCGTCGTCCGGCCCGGGAGGGCGCTCTCGCTCCAGATGCATCATCACCGGAGCGAGCACTGGGTCGTCGTCTCGGGCACGGCCAAGGTGAGACAGTGAGAGGTCGAGCAGCTGATCCGTCCGAACGAGTCGACCTATATTCCGGCGGGAATCTCCCACCGGCTGGAGAACCCGGGCTTGATCGACCTGGTGATCATCGAGGTGCAGTGCGGGGATTACGTGGGAGAGGATGATATCGTCCGCTTCGAGGACCGCTACGGGAGAGCCTAGGACGGCATACTCCAGGAGAACCGCTTGAGAAATCCCGCTTGCTTCGCTATCCACCGGACTCGATAAAGGAAAGAGATGCGGGAGCTCTGGAAGATTCTCCAATTCTCTGCGCCCTTCCTGCGCCGGCACTGGAAGATCCTGGCGGCGGGTGTCCTCACAGGCTTGGTCTTCGCCTCGATCAACGGCACCTATCTCTTCGTGCTCAAGGCCGCGATCGACAACTTCATCGGCACGCCCGGCCTAGGCGCGCAAGCGGATCCCCACCACGTCCATCACTCCCGGGAATCGGCCATGCAGGTCCTGCGGCAGTGGCTGCCGATGATGGGGGCTCCCCTGGACGCGAAGCGGGTCGTCGGGGGTCTCTTGCTCCTTCCGGGGGTCGCGCTCGTTCGCGGGCTTTTCCGACTCGGCAACGCCTATTTCATGAACCTGGCTGCCGGACGGATCGTGGCCGACCTTCAGACCGCGATCTTGCAAAAGCTCCATGCGCTCTCGATGGACTTCTACCATCGCTCGACGACGGGGGACCTCTCGGTGCGGATCCTCAACGACACCCAATCGTTCTACCAGTCGATCAGCATCCTCTTTACCGACGTCACCAAGGACCCTTTCACCCTGCTGGCAATCCTCATTGCGTGCGCGGCCATCGACTGGCGGCTCACCCTGGTGGCCGGTCTGCTCATCCCGGTCTGCATCATCCCGGCGGTGATGCTCTCGGGGAAGGTCCGCCGGAGTGCGGCCAAGATGGTCTCGACGGCGGTCGACCAGAACAACCTCCTCTTGGAGTCGGTGGCGGGGGTTCATGTGATCAAGGCGTTCTCCCTGGAAAAAAGGAACGCCGACCTCTTCCGGAAGCAGGCAAACGACCTCGCGCGCCAGAATGCGAAGATGAACACCTCGGGCTCGCTGGTGAGCCCTTCGATCGACGTGATCGCCAGCTTCGCCCTCTCCCTTCTGATCCTCTCCGTCGTCTGGAAACATGTGAGCATCGCCAACATGGCGGTGGTCGCCAATGGAGCCATGCTCTTCTTCGCTCCGATCCGGCGGCTGGCCGACGCGAATGTGAAGATCCAGGAAGGGTCGATCAGCGCCAAGCGGCTCTCGGAACTCCTGGACACGCCGGCGAGCGTCCAGGAAGCGAAGCATGCCAAGCCGATCCGAGAGTTCACGGAGGCGGTTTCCTTCGATCAGGTGACCTTCCACTATGGGAACCGGATCGTCCTCGACAAGGTCTCCTTCACTCTTCCCAAGGGTGCCAAGGTGGGGATTGCCGGTCCCAGCGGGGCCGGAAAGAGCACCATCACGAGCCTCCTGCTCCGGTTCTACGACCCGGTCTCCGGGGCGATCCGCATCGACGGCCACGACCTGCGGGAGCTCAAGCTCCAGGATGCGCGGGCACTCTTTTCCCTGGTGAGCCAGGATGTCGTGATCTTCAACCTGACTGCGGCCGAGAACATCGCGATCGGCAACCCCCAGGCCACGCCAGCGGAAATCGAGGAGGCCGCCCGGATGGCGGGAGCACATGAATTTATCTCCCAGCTCCCCAACGGCTATCACACGAAGATCGGCGAACGAGGGGTGAGACTCTCCGGGGGGCAGCGGCAGCGGCTCTCCGTTGCCCGGGCCTTCGCCCGCAACGCGCCCATCCTGATCCTCGATGAGGCCACCTCGAATCTCGACTCGCACAGCGAGACGCAGATCCAATCTTCGATTGAGCTCCTGGAGCAGGGTCGGACCGTTCTCTTCATCGCCCACCGTCTTTCCACGCTGGCCGGCTCGGACTGGATCCTCGTCCTGGAAGAGGGCAAGATCGTCCAGAAAGGAACGTATGCCGAGCTCCTGGAAGAGGACGGAGCCTTCCGCCGGCTGGCCGAGAAACAGGGCCTCTGCGCCATGGCCACCTAGCCGGCCGTTCTCCTAAGCTTTCTCCTGCGGCTTGCCGGATTGAGGGGGGAGCCTGCCTGTCTCACAAAGTTCGTACCCGAGGCGCGGCGGATGGCTCTGGATGCAAGGCGGGGCGAAGGTTTTCCCCCGGAGCTGTATGACGACATACCGCAAGGGGGAAAACCAAGTCCCAACGAAGCAGACAGGCCCATTTCGCAAGCCGCAGGAGAACGCTTGTGAGACAGACAGGCTAGGGCTAGCCTCAGGAAAATGACGGCGACGGCCTCGGGAGCGCTCAGCCTGGCCGTAGGACTCCTGGTCCTCGCCGCCAAGTTCTGGGCTTATCGGCTCACAGGATCGGTCGCGCTCTATTCGGATGCGCTCGAGTCGGTGGTCAACGTCGCCGGGGCCGCGGCCGCCTTCCTCGCCCTGCGCATCTCCGCGGCACCCCCCGATCGCAACCATCCCTACGGCCATACGAAAGCCGAGTATCTTTCTGCGGGGTTCGAGGGCGGACTGATCGCGGTCGCCGCGGTCTTGATCCTCTACGAGGCGATTGGTCGGCTCTTCTCCCCCGGGCCCCTTCCCCGGCTCACCGAGGGGATCGCGCTTTCCGCCGCCTCCACGGTCGTCAACGCGGCCTTGGGAGCCTACCTCCTGGCACAGGCGCGAAAGGAGAGCTCCCCGGCTCTCTCCGCGGACGGGATTCACCTCTGGACCGACGTGGTGACCTCGCTCGGCATGGTCCTGGGCCTGGGGCTGGCCAAGCTCACCGGCCTCTGGCTGCTCGATCCCTTGCTCGGACTCCTTTTGGCGGGCAACATCCTCTGGGCGGGCTACCGGCTGGTGCGCGATTCGCTCAGCGGGCTGATCGACGAGGGGCTCTCCCCGGACATTATCTCCGAAATCGAGGCCGCCTTGGCGAAGGAGGGCCCTTCCTTCGCCGAGGTCCGGCGGCTGCGCAGCCGGAGGGCGGGCCGCACGGTCTTCGTCGAGTTTGCCCTGGTCGTCCCCGGCTCGCTTCCGGTCCGCGAGGCGCACCAGCTTTGCGACCGGATGGAGGAGGCGGTGCAGCGGACCGTGCCGCAGGCCTCGGTCACCGTGCATGTCGAGCCCGCCGAGAAAGGGGAGGAAGTGCGGATCGCCGACGCGGGCAAGCCATTGGCTCCCCGCGGCTGATCCCTATTCGCCCGAAACACGACGGTCGATGGAGAAGGCTCCCCCTCCGGTGAAGAGCAGCAGCAATTCGCAGGGCGTTATGAGCGCGAGTTCAAAGAGAATGCGGGCCCTGGCCCCGAGGGGGCGTTCGATTCTCGAGGTGGCTCGCGATCTAGGCGTTTCCCGTGGGTCGCTGAACCGGTGGGCCAAGGATGCCCAAGTCGGTCGCGCTTTCAGCGATCCCAAGACCTGGTCGGCCGAATGGCCCAAGCAGCGCGAGCTGCGAAGGTTGCGCCAGGAAAACGACTATCTGCGCTGTCAGCACAACAAACAAGGCTATCCCAATTTCGTGATTGATCTCCTCAATTTATGCATAACGTAACGCGAACTTCAAAGTGAAGTGTGTAGTTGTTTTCCTTCCGATGTTGCCTTATAGTAAAAACAAGTTGCGTGCCTTGACCAAGGCAATCCATGAAACCCTCTGAAGCCCTTCAAAGCCATCGCGAGGCGGTGCGGCAAATCGCGGCGCGGCTGGGCGGACGCAACGTGCGCGTATTCGGCTCTGTCCTGCATGGCGTAGACACCAAAGGCAGCGACGTAGACCTGCTGGTAGACGTGCCCAGAGGCACCACCCTCCTGGATATGGTGCGCCTTCAGGACGCCATCGAGAAGGAGCTTGGCGTGTCTGTGGATGTACTGACCGAGTTTGATCTTCCCGCCAAATTCCGCGACCAGGTCATTCAGGAGGCAAGGCCGTTATGAGCAAAGAACCGCGGGACCAGGATTACCTGAAGCATATTCAGGAAGCCATCGGCAAGATTCGCCGCTACGTGGCCGGGAAGAGCGAAGCGAACTTCATGTCTGATGATCTCGTGCAGGATAGTGTGATCCGCAACTTGGAAATTATTGGCGAGGCAGCGACCAAGCTGAGTTCGGAACTGAAGGCCTCGTACGAAGAGGTGCCGTGGCGCGAAATATCGGCAATGCGCAACCGCCTGATCCACGGCTACATTAGCGTGAACCTCCAGATTGTGTGGGATACCGTCGAGAAGGTGTTGCCAGAATTTGAGGCGAAGGTGGAAAGCATTCAGAGGGAGATCGAATCTTCCCAGTTGAAGTCCAGAGGACCAGGTAGTGTCCGCTTTTTTGTGTGCAGGTCGATTTTCCGCTTTGTTGTCTGACAGTAAAGAGAGTTGTTCTCGCGCCGTCAACTGGGACCGGCGAGACCGCTTCCCCAAAGCGGTCGGCTCTAGCCGG
>JAQUAR010000162.1 GCA_028687155.1 Methylacidiphilaceae bacterium
CGAAACTATCCGATCTTGAGGATCGGTTCGGGATCGAGCACACCGAGGTCAATCCGGCCTTCTCGTCGCAAGAGTGCAGCGCTTGCGGCTACGTGGACCGCAGGAACCGGACCGGCCAAAGCCGATTGCAGTGCCTCTGGTGCGGAAACGAATGGCACGCCGACCTCAAGGCGGCATCGAACATCGGGGCGCGCCGTGCGCGTCCCATTGGTTCGCTGTTCCAGAGCAAGGCGGCGGTCCTTGCCGGACTCGTGCGCGAGTTCGGGGAGCGACGGATGCGGGCCTACGGCCCGCGTCGAACCGGGAGCAGGGGTGCCCCCGCCGACCCACGCCGGACCAATCCCTACTTCAGTGGGGTGCCGCCGGACGTGACAAGGTCATCCGGATGCCGTGAGGCATCCATGAAATCAGGAATGGCACCAGCCTTAGTGCCCGCGTGATCGAACTGGATAGTACCCTAGCCGAGATATCCGACAGGCAAGCTAGTAAGGAGCCCCGGGCGTGGTTCCACCCATCCCACCCATGTAGGCACCTGCCGCGCCCGCCTGCTGCCAGGACGGAGGCCGATTCCACGGGAGGTCGGAGGTCTGTTTTGCCTGTTTCGCCGCCTGTTTCTGTGCCGGCGTCATCTTATCGGAGGAAGCGCATGCTCCGAGCAGGAGCGCCCCACTAATCAGAATGAATCCAAACTTGGCCTTGTTCATCATCTTCCATATTTTCTTGCGCGTCAGAGGGAACGATCCACCCCGGTTCCGCGCTGGAACAGCTACCCAGACTACCCAGTCGGCTTTTCCTTTATTAATTTTGTCACAATCCCAAGATCAGTTCAACACATCATCGCCGGGTTGAAGACCTCCGGGATTGGATCCGGCCTCCACGTCGGCCACCGCCGTGTTTGCCTCGGTGGAAACGATTTTCACCTTACCAACCGGCTGGCCGCCTCGATAGACGTTGAGCAAGCCATTTTCCACCAAGCCGTCCTTTTCGCCCACATTCAAGACGACGAAATTCCAATTGCGGTTGACCGATACGACCTTGCCTCGAATTCCCGACCTCATCGATACCGCTCGGGCGGTCGACGGGGAGAGTTCGCGAATCCGCCCAAGCTCCGAAGTCAGCTTGGCCAGATTTTCTTCCAACGCCTGCTTCTCCTTGAGTAGGCTTTCCACCTTGGCGGTTGCCGCTTCGTTTTCCGTCTTCTCCGATTCCAACTTGCTTCCCAACTCTTCGAGTTCCGCCTTCTCCTGCTGCGCCCGTTGCTCGGCGTCCTTGGCGCGCTTCTCCGCCTCCTCGATGCGGCTGTCTCCGCTGCCCGCCTGACTCTCCGCTTGAGCCAGCTTTTCGGTCGCCTCGGCCATCTTGGCGCGCGTCCCCTCCCACTTTTTCTGGGTCTCCGCCGCCAGAACCTTGCTCTCTTCCGCCTGTTCGGTCACGGCCTTGAGTTGGGCGGCTGTTTTCTCAAACTCCCGGCGATAGCCGTTCCGCTGATTGGCCACCAAAAAACCGAGCACTGCGGTCGCCAGACTGCCAAGCAACGCAATCCCCAAAAAGAACTTGATCACCAGCCTTCCTCCGTCTCCATTCGCCCGGGCCTGCCACGGCCTTTTTACCCCTCCCTCCGCAAAAATCCATCGGAAACCATCCTCTTGCGCCTTTTCGGAGGGGTCATTCCGAATGTCCGTGTCCCATTTCGGGTGAAAACTCCAAGAGACTCTGCTGCAGGCTGGGAGGGAGCGGAAGGGAAACGGAGACCGGCCCCGCGCTCCCCTCCCGGTAGACCGTGAAGCCCAGCGCCTGGCTTTCACCGGATTTTCGGCCGAGATTGGCTCTGCGATAGACTTCCAGGAACTCGTCGAGCGTTCCCATGAAGGGCTGCCCGGCGATGGTAATAATCCGGTCCCCCGGCTGAAATCCCCCACGCTCCCCCTTTTCGCCCGACTGAACGGCAAGGATCGTGATGCGTCCGTCGACGGCAGCCAGCAAAAGGCCGGCGGGCAGGCTCACCGGCTCATCAGAAATCTTCTCCTCGTCCGCTCGCTGAAACATCAGCCGCAGATCGGCTCCGTTCAACACCTCGAGCGCCTGAAGAAACGTCGTCTTGGAAGGCCATACCGTGTGAGTGAACTTTTTCAAGGCACGCTCCGCCGGGGTTTCACTCAGCGGATCGGGTGTCGACTTCCGCGAGTAGGCCGCCTCTTTGTGCTCTTTATTCTGCTGCGCTTCCTCCACTTTTTCCTCGAGCTCGGGCTTCACGTAGAGGGTCCGAAGCGTGTCGTTCGGGTGAACCACTATCAACTCGTTGATGGCCACAGGAAACTGAAAATGGACACCTCCGGCGCCATCCTCCACGGGGAAAACGGCGATGATGGGGGGATTGGTGACAAGCGGACCTTCCGCCGCGCGAGCGGTGACGGGAAGCCCGCTCCAGCCAAGAAGCACGAGCGAGGCAGACCAAGCCAAGCACCGGAGCCCTTTTCCCTTGGGTCTGTTCATTGGGGGAGGCTCTCCAAACGGGAAGGCATCCCCAGCCAGCGCGCCACGCAGGCCTCCAGCGGCTCTCCCTTTCCTTCCCAGCCCCGGATTTCAAGAGCTTTTTCCCGGGATTTGTCCCCGCGCACGAGCACGACCTGGGATCTCCGCGTGCCGAACACCTTGGCAAACAACCGCAGGAGCTCCTCGTTGGCTCGCCCTTCAGTTGCCGGCGCTTGTAGCCGCACCCGCACGACTCCACCCGTGAATCCCGCGATTTCGGTTTTCCGAGCGTTGGGAACCACTCGGACGACAAGACGGTTTGGATTCGGGGGAGAGGCTCCGGTCCGGCCGGTTCCCTGCTTCTTCATCGCAGTGCTCCCCATTTTTCTCCCGACCGGCTTTCCGCCTGGCGAAAGGCCTGGCGCAGCCGGCTCACGATTTCCTTGGGCAAGGGACCCCGCCGGGCCGCCTCCAGGTTCTCGTAGAGGTGCTCGAAAGAGGCGCTCCCGACCAAGGCAACATGGACTCCAGGCTGTGCAACCGCAAAACGGAGGGCCGCTTCGGCCCAACTCATCTCTGTAGCCCCCCATTCCGCAAGTTGGATTCCCATCGCTTGGAAACGATCGGCATAGGGCCGTACGTACTCGCGATAGGCGGGATGGACCTTTGCCAACGGCCGCCAGGCTCCGTTGGCTAGTGCACGCTTGGCCAGCACCCCGATATGGGCCTCCCGCGCCACAGGCAGTACCGTTTCGATATTCGCCTGGTCACAGAGATTGATGCTTGTCTCGATGACCGACACTTCGGCCAACCGGCAGGCGAATTCCGCGGTTTCGCCGTCCCCCGAGTAGCCGATGAACCGGACCTTGCCCGCCTCCTGCGCCTTCCGCAAAGCCGCCAGCGCTTCTCCCCGTTCGAGAACCGGGCGATCGCACGAGTGGAGTAGCATCACATCGACATGATCGGTGCGCAATCGCCGCAGCGAGCAGTCGATCGAGTCGCCAATGCTTTTCTCCGTCCAGGATGCCGGGCTCGTTTCCCCCTCTTCCACCCAGCCGCATTTCGAGACAAGGACGCACCGTCGCCGCCGCGGACCCAGCGCATTGCCAATCCGCTCCTCGGAGGTTTCATAACCCGCCGCAGTGTCGATGACGTTGATCCCGTGATCGATGGCAAAGTGGAGCAGCTCGGTGGCCGCAGGCTGATCCATTCCAGTAAAGCCGATCTCGGCGGCGCCCAAGCCCAGCGGGGAGACCAGCAATCCGGTTTTCCCAAGAGGCTCCAATTGCATTCGCATTCGCAATTTATAATAAGCAGAGAGCAGTGGCGATGCGGATCTTTCGGCCAGACGCCGATGAGCTGCAGAAAGTTTTCTTCCGCTTCCCGGGCTTGCACGCATGCCGGCTTCCGCCAATAAGGTGGAAATTGGTCTATCTTCTATGCGCGTAACGATTGAAAAGGATTTCCGGTTCGAGGCGGCCCAGCAGCTACCCGGCTTTCCGGAAGGCCACAAGTGCCGCCGGCTGCACGGCCATAGTTTCGAGGTGCGTGTGGCGGTCGACGGAGAGGTCGATCCCGCAACCGGCATTCTCTACGATCATGCCCGAATCTCCCGGGCCGTCGAACCTCTGCTGGCAGAGTTGGATCATCACTTTCTCAACGAGATTCCGGGCCTCGAAAATCCAACCATCGAATCGATGGCACACTGGTTTTGGGAGAGGCTCGCTTCCCTGCTCCCGGGACTTGCCCAGATCACCATTTGTGAAACACCGCGGGTCCGCTGCCTCTATCGCGGCCCCACTTCCTCTCCCGCCCGCTCATGAGCGACAACGAAGAAACAACCGAACTGCTCCGCCTTCGCCGAGAAAAGCTGGCCGTGTGGCGCAGCCGCGGCATCGATCCGTTCGGCGGCGCTTTCCCCGACACGACGCCAATCACCGAGATCCTGATGGATTTCACCGAAGGACGGAAAGCCCGGCTCGCGGGTCGACTCCTCTCCATCCGGGAGATGGGCAAGAGCCTCTTTGCCCACATCCAGGATGCAAGCGGCAAGATGCAGATCTATGCCAACCTGCAATCGGTGGGGGAACGGTTCGCCGATCTGAAGCTCCTCGACTTAGGCGACATCGTCGGATTCGAAGGCGACTGCTTTCAGACGAAGACCGGAGAGAAGACCTTGCGGGTCCGCCATTTCGATCTTCTTTCCAAATCCCTTCGCCCGCTCCCCTCGCAGTGGCATGGCCTCCACG
>JAQUAR010000163.1 GCA_028687155.1 Methylacidiphilaceae bacterium
GGTCTCCAAGCCGACTGCGCTGTGTGCCTGGGCGAGCATGAGGGTGCGCAGGGCATCGACCAGATAGGTCAGGGGGTTGAGGTGGGAGAGGATGCGGAGCCAGCCGGGCATGAGGTGGAGGGGATAGATCGCATTGCTGGCAAAGAAAAGCGGCATGGTCAGGAGTTGGCCGATGCCCATGAGCCGTTCCCTCGTCTTGACGAGGCAGGCGACGATCAGGGATAGGGTGGAGAAGAGCGCAGAGCCGAGAAGCGTGAAGGCCAGGATGGCGAGAATCGCGCCCGGTTGCCAGCGGATCTGGACTCCCAGGGCCGCCGCCAGGCCGAAGATCACGATCGCTTGCGAGAGGCTGCGGACGCCTCCCCCGAGCGCCTTCCCTAGCACGAGGGTCCAGCGGGGCGCAGGGCTCACCAGGTAGCGGGTGAGCACTCCCGAATCCCTCTCCCAGATTGCGGAGATGCCATAAAAGATCGAGATAAAGAGGGCGCTCTGGGCCAGGATGCCGGGTGCCAAAAAATCGAGGTAGGGAAGGCCGCCGGTGGGAATCGTGCGGATCCGGTCCATGACTTTACCAAAGATCAGGAGCCAGAGCAGGGGTTGGACGATCCGGGTCAAGAGCTCGATCGGATCGTGGCGAAGCTTTCGGAGCTCCGCTTCGGCGATCGCCGAGGTCTGATCCCAGGAAGCGAGTAGCTCGGCAACGCGCTTAGCCATGCCTACGGATCGCCTTTCGGGTGCGGAGCACCTCCGCATACCGGTTTCCTTCGGAGGGATTGGGCTCGCCCGCGATCTCCAGGAAGACCTCTTCCAGGCTCCTTCGTCCGCCTTGCCCACGGCAGATCTCCTCGGGAGAGCCCAGATTGACGAGTCTTCCCGATCGGAGAAAGCCGACGGTCTCGCAGAGCTCGCTTGCCTCTTCCATGTAATGGGTGGTGAGAAAAATCGTCATCTTCCACTGCTGCCGCAGCTCCCGCAAGTGGCGCCAGAGCGTTCGCCGGGCAGCGGGGTCGAGTCCTGCCGTCGGCTCGTCGAGGAAGAGCACCTTGGGACGGCTGACGAGCGATTGCGCGATCTCGAGTCGGCGGATCATCCCGCCGGAATAGTGGCGAACGAGCTCACCGGCCTGTTCGATTCCCATGAAATCCAGGGCTTCCTCGATCCGTCCGCGCCGCTCCGAGCGGGGAATCCGGTAGAGCTTGGCTCCGATCCAGAGGTTTTCATAGCCGGTCAAGTCGGGGTCGGCCGAGAGCATTTGGGGCACATAGCCGATGCGGGCGCGGACGGCAGTCGGATCTCGGACGACGTCGTGGCCGTCGATCGATGCCGTTCCCGATGAGGGGGGAAGCAGGCTCGTGAGCATGCGCACGGTCGTCGTCTTTCCCGAACCGTTTGGGCCGAGAAGGGCGAAGATGGTACCGGCCCGGACCTGCAGGGAGAGGTGATCGACAGCGCAGTAGGGGCCGAAGCGGCGGGTGAGATCGTTCGTCTGGATGGCGAAGGGAGAAGAGTCGTTGTCTGCCATCAAAACGGGTCCGGCGCCAAAGAGACGCATTCTCTTTTTGTCCGCAGGGCGGACGAATTGCAACTCTTCGGAACGAAGGCTGAACGGGAACCACTTGCTGCACGGTGCCGCTTGAGGCAGTCTGGCAGGCAGAATGGCTCGGCTTGCCTCTCTGGCGTTTGCTCTCTTTTTTCTCTGTTTGGGCGATTTGGCCCGCGCGGCGAAGATCTTCTGGGTTTCGGAGCCGATCTTTCCGGGGGAGATGGCGCTTCTGTACGGAGGGGATCTGGGAGGGGTTCGGTCGATCACGACTTGGCCCTTGGAGGACGGAGAGCCCAAGGAGCCGAGGAGCGGGTTTCCCCCAACCCCTTCGATGTCGGTCTCCGTGCCTGTGCAGCAGTCCTCCTCCGCCGCACTCAAGGTCGCCATTCCAGGAGCCTTTGCGCCAGGCCTGTTTGCCGTGGAAGCGGATGGGGAAAAGATCCTCCTCAATCGCCCGAAGCCCGAGTGGAGCCAGCCGGAGCGGCTGCTCCCGGGATTGGTCGAAAACGAGGCGGCCGCAGGGAGCGAGATCGAGATCTTCGGACGGAACTTCATTCTGAATGAGGAGGAGGCGAAGAAGGTGCGACTCTTGCTCCGGGAGACCCGGACTGGCAAGTCGACCCTGGTCATGCCCCAGCGCGTGGAGCGGTATCGCCTCTCGGTCCGTCTGCCCGAGGAGCTTCCCGCCGGAACCTATGAGATCTGGGTCCACAATGGCCACGGAGGGGAATGGGGTTGGGGGGGGGGAGCGACGCTCGCCATCAAAGCGGCGGAGAGCTGGCCTTCGACCCTCTTTAACGTACGGGAGTTCGGAGCCAAAGGGGACGGCGTTTCCGACGATTCGGCCGCGCTGCGCAAGGCCTTGGCCGCAGCCGAAAAGGCGGGTGGGGGCATCGTCTACCTGCCGGCGGGCACGTATGCAGTTCGAGAAGCCTTTTTCCTTCCGGCCAAGACCTTGCTGGAAGGAGACGGGAAGGACTTCACCTGGCTGAAATGGCCGCAGAGCGCTCCGCTCTCGCCGAGCGAGTTTCTTCCCGCTGTGCTCTACGGCAGCGGCCAATATTCGATCGAAGGGCTCTCGCTTCTGGTGCGCAACGCGCGAAGGGTGCTGCTCGATCTTTCGGTTCTCGCCGATCGTCTCCTTCCGGTTGATCTGGCGGAAGCGGAGATTCCCGCGGCGCTTCGAAAGAGGGGGGCCACCGCTCCTTGGGAGACCCGGGATCTCTTTTTACGAAATATGCGGATCGACTATCTTCCGTTCGCCGGCTCACCCGGCCGGGAGCCCCAGAAGGATCCGCAGTGGGCCCTGGGACGATGGGGCCTGGCGGGACGAGAGGACGAAGAGCTCTCCCTCTTTTTGGGAGGCGTTCGAAACCTCGAAATCTCCGGCTGCGAGTTCATTGGGATGCGCCACCGGCTCCTCGATCTCCGGAACGGCCGCATCGTCGACAACGATTTTTCCAACCCGATGGGTGCTCTCTGCCACACCGCCGTGGGGGGGCGCTATTTGGCTCTGCTCGACAACTGGGTGGCTGACGGCAGCGTCCTCCGAGGCCACCTGGACGGCTGCCGCTTTTTTGTGATCGCCAACAATACCTTCAGCGACTTCGGGCGAGGCGACCGGATGGCGTTGACTTTTCGAGGCGAACCCTTGCGGGGAATGTGGCTGGGAAAAAAGGGCCTTCCTGTCCGATGGTTCCTGGTGGAGAGGATGCAAGGAAAGACGATCTGGCTGCGCCGCGAGCACCTGGCTCCGGGAGAGCTTCGGGGCGCCGGGGTGAGGATCGAGAGGTCGGATGGCTCGGAGAGTTGGATTCCCGTGCGGGACAATACCGAGCAGTCGATCGTCTTGGCATGGGCTCCAGAGTCCGGATCGGAGATTCCCGATTGGGTTGAAACCGGGGGATATCTCCCTCCGCTGCTCTCCGCGGTCGTCCGGAGCTCCGGGAAGGAACTCTTTCTCGTGGACAAGCTCCCCGGCGACTACGCGGGGCTCGATGCGCAAATCGTCAGCGGGCGGGGCGCGGGCCAAGTCCGGACCGTTACTCAGGCGCAGGGGGATCGCCTCACGGTCGATCGCGACTGGGATGTCGCTCCCGATCCAACGAGCCAGGTCCTCCTCCACCAGGTCCAGGGGAATGGAATCTTCTTCGGGAACGAGGCGGAGGATCCCAACGGCCTCTTCGTCGGTCAGGGAGACCTCTACGATGCGGTCTTCGACGCGAACACGGTGCGGCGGAGTTCGGGCATCTGGCAAAGCTCCGGAACCTTTCTGCAATTTCTCGAAAACGTCCTGGATGTCTCGGTCCGCTATGGGGAAGTCTCCGCCGGCTCCCTGCCGATTCCCGAGCACGGAATGCTCGGCCTGCTGGCCGGTGGGGAGATCGGAGAGCGTTTTGCCAGCCCTTTCGAGCTTGTACGCGGAGTGGTCTTCCGCAGGAACCGGCTGGCCTTCGGTCATCGCATCCTGGTCGGGTCGAAGCCGGGAGCCGGTCCGGCCGCCGCCGTGGTGGCGAGAGATCTAGTGGTCGATCACAACTGGTTCGAGCATGAAACAGTGGGAATCGAGCTGGAGCGCGGAGTGCGGCAGGCGGTGATCTCCCGAAACCTCTTCTTTGACGTTGCGGTTCCGCAGCAGGTCAGCCAAGCCACAGAGGTGGAGACCGTTCCGGGACCGTAACCTTCGTGTCGAAAGGGCGTTTCCTACAACTCCTGGAAGGTGGGCCGGATCAGGATCTCGTTGACGTTGACGTGCGGCGGCTGCGTCACAGCGTAGAGGATCGCCGAGGCGATGTCCTCGGCCCGGAGCGCCTTGCCTTCTTGGAAGTTCTCCCGGATTCCTTGCAGGGCCTCCGGATCGGTGATGGTTCCGAGGAGCTCGGTCGTGACCGCCCCGGGCTCGATGATCGTGACCCGAATCTGATCGGAGGGGGAGAGCTCCATCCGCAGCCCCTCGGAGTCAGCGCGGACGGCATACTTGGAGGAGCAATAGACCGCACTCCCGGGAAAGACCTTTCTTCCGGCGACGGAGGAGAGGGTGACGATGTGGCCGCCTTTCTGCTCGAGAAATACGGGAAGGACCGCTGCGATGCTGCTCAGAACCCCTTTGATATTGACGTCGACCGTGGCCATCCACTCCGCAACGCGCAGATGCCGCATGAGGGAGAGCGGCATG
>JAQUAR010000164.1 GCA_028687155.1 Methylacidiphilaceae bacterium
ATGATCAGATCGTAGTCAAACTGCCGGCGGCGCTCCGCCAGCCGCTTGTCCTGCTCGGCTAACCGCCGGACGATCCGGTAGGCCTCCTCCGACGGCTCCGCCCAGGCCGCTCCCCACCCGAGCCAGAGCCCGAGGAGCCACCCGCCCAAAACCCAGACGCTCCGCGAGAGAAAAAAAAGACGCAACGCTTGTTTTTCCATGGGGCACACCCGGGAACGCTTCGGCTGGTTGGAGAAACGTTCAGGGCCAGTCTTCTAGAAAGCCAAGCCGCCTCCAGCGCGACAAGAGGATTTTCTCGGCGATGGGAAGCGAGCAATATTTCGGGCCATGCAGACCAGGGGAAGGGACAACCCCGGACCGCCAAGGAATGCCGCCACCCAACGGCTCTGCCCTCGATGGAAAGGGGATCGTCCCAGGCTGAGGTGGTGCCGTGGCAGCCCGGAATTGGGCTCCTTTTTTCTCGGAGCCGACGGGCTTTGGATGCTCGCGCTCTCGGTTTTGGTCGGGCTGGCCTCCGCCACGCTCACCTTCTGGCTGGTCTTCGCTCACGTTCTTCGCATCGCCAGGCGAACTCCCTCTTCGATCGATTCGCCATTTCGGATCGTCGTATTAGGCTCTTGCCTGGATGCCGACGGCGGGCCGACGCCGACCTATCGCTGCCGGCTCGATCGGGCGCTCCTCCTCTACCGGCAAGCCTCCTCGGCAAAGATCGTTCTTCTCGGAGGAAGCACATTCGAGGGAGGACCCTCGGAGGCGAGGGCGGGCTCGCGGTACCTTTTGGCCCACGGTGTGCCGGAGAGACCCCTGATCCTCGAGGAAAACCCCCGCCACACGTTGGAGAATCTTCGCTTCTACCGCTCCACCCTCACCTCGACCGAGGGCCGACCCGACGCTCTGGTGACCAGCCGCTTTCATCTCGCCCGAAGCTCACTCCTGGCTTCCGGGTTCCAAATCCCGCACACGCCGTGCGCTGCCGAAGCTTGCTGGGCGGCATCCCCGCGGGAGATCCTGCGTCTCTTCGCGGAGACATTTTTCGTCCACTGGTATCTGGTCGGACGGACCTATGCCCGCTGGACCCGCAACGAGCGGATGCTCGACCGAATCCGCTAACCGGCGTAGAACCGATGATTCGCCCATCCGTCACTGCCCCGGATCGAGCTTCGGCTTCTGGCCGGAATCCCCTGCGCTGGCGACCATCCCCGGCCATCCGCGCCTCCCTCTGGCTGCACGTTACTCTCCTGGCGGCACTTCCCCTCGTCCCCAAGTTCTGGGTCTGGCTCCTGGCCCTCTTCCTCGCCGACCACCTTCTCCTCGGGTTCTCCGGCCTCTGGCCGAAAAGTAGGCTGCTCGGCCCAAACCTCATCCGCCTCCCCCGGTCCCCCACGCGGAACGGTCTTCTGGTCCTCACCTTCGACGACGGCCCCGATCCCGAGATCACGCCAGCGATCCTCGACCTTTTGGATACCTATGGGGCCAAGGCGAGCTTCTTCTGCGTGGGAAAGCGGGCGGAGCGGCACGCCGGACTCGTCCGGGAAATCGTCCGGCGCGGCCACAGCGTGGAAAACCACAGCTTGCGCCATTCGAACTTCTTCGCCTGCTATTCCCTGGGCGCCCTGCAGCGCGAGATCGAGCGAGCACAGTCGGTGCTCGGCGCGCTTGCCGGCACGGCTCCCCGGTTCTTCCGCGCTCCCATGGGTTTTCGCAATCCCTTTCTCGATCCCGCCCTCGCACGGGCGGGCCTCCATTACGTTTCCTGGACTCGGAGAGGCTTCGACACAGCCTGCCGAAACCCCGAAACCGTCCTCCGCCGCCTGATCCGGAACTTGGCCGAAGGCGACATCCTCCTCCTGCACGATGGACAGAGTGCGCACACACCCCAGGGCGATCCCGTGAGCCTCAAGGTCCTCGCGGCTCTCCTCCCGCTCCTCGATGCCCGAGGTCTTCGCGCGGTTTCCCTCCCGATGGCGATATCGGATGAGTCTCAAGGGAGCGGGTCCGTCCGCGCCGGAAAAGCCGGGGCAGAGCCCCGCAAAGGAGGCGGAGATGCATCCGGGCCAGCAAGAAGTTGTCCCGGACATAGCGGAATTGAGAGACCCCTCCCTCCTGCCGGCTAAAATAGCGGACCGGCACCGGAAGGTGGATCGGGGGCACCCCTCGCCAATAGAGGCGGACAGCGGCTTCGGGATCGAAGTCGAACCTCCGCATCGTGAGAGACGACTCCATGATCTCCAGCAAGGGTGCGATCGGATAGACCCGAAAGCCGAAGAGCACGTCGCCCACACCCCCACCCAGCGTCTCGATACCCGCGAGCCAGTTGGAAATCTTGCGCCCGCCGACTCTCACGGGAGGAGCACTCTGATCGAAGATCGGCAGTCCGAGGACCATGGCATCAGGAGAAGCGGCGGACGCAGCCAGGAACTGCGGAATGGCGGAAGCGGGGTGTTGCCCGTCCGCATCCATCGTCAAGGCGTGGGTGAACCCCGATCTCGTCGCCTCCCGCAGGCCGCGGAGGATGGCCGCCCCTTTGCCTTGATTACGGGAGAGGGAGAAGATCCGGAGCCCGGGATCGGCTTCCGCCCGCGGGCGGAGCCGCCCTTCGGACCCGTCGTCGCTCCCGTCGATGACTACCCAGACCGGCTGCCAGAATCGGCGGGCCTCCTCCACCGTTTCCAAGAGCTTCGCTCCCGTATTGTAGCTCGGGATCAAGACAAGCGCGCGCGGCTTCTGTCTGCTCATCGCACGGAAATCGACGGGCTCCGCGCAAGCTCCTGCCGGTAGTAGCGCTCGAGCTCTTCGACAAATGCATGGGGCTCTCCCTGAGCCAGAAAGCGCCGTCCGAGGCGGGCCCGATAGACCAGAGGAAACTGCGGCTTACGGAAAAGCGGCCACCCTTTTGCGAGGTACGGGAAATTTCCTTCCAAAAAGACCGTCTGCACGGGGATTCCCGTGACTCGGCCGATGACGGCAACCCCTCCCTTAAAAGAGCTGACCGGCTCCGTGGTCGTCCGCGTCCCCTCCGGAAAGATCAGGATCTGTTCCCCTCGCCGGATCGCTTCTTTCGCCTCCCTCACCAGCAAGAGCGGGGAATCGCTCCGGAGATACCGGGCGAGCCGGAGGCATCCGCCTAGGAAGGGATTTCCCCAGAGCTCCGCCTTGGTTAGGCAGACGACCCTCGGAAGCCGGGAGATCACCAACACGGCGTCGAGCAGGGCCGGATGGTTGGCGGCAATCAGCAGTGGCCCCTCGTTTCGAAGCCGGTCCAGGGCGGTGAGATCGCAACGGAAGAGGCCGAGCAGCCGCATATGGGAAAGGAACAACCGAAAACCCACCATGATCAGGAATTGGCCGACGCGCGCTCCGAGCCTCGGCGGAAGCAGGAGGCTCAGCAGCCCGGAGACGACACTCCAAAAGAGGCTGGCTACCCAGAAGAATCCGACGCCCCAGTAGAAGCGGGCGTACTCACCGACCCGTGTCAGTCGATCCCACGCCTCCCGCCCTGCGCCCAGATCCGCCTGACAGCGACCCGGCAAAAGCCGAGCCGCCGGAGCCGCAGAACCGTTTTCCCGTCCCTTTTCCTTGTCCAGAACGAAAGCAACCGTGATGCGCCCCATCATCCGGCGTAAAGAGCCGAAACGGCTCCTCTCGCAGGCCAAGGAAGCTCCCTCTTGGGGTTGAGAGGCCGACGAGTTCATGAGAAAGGCGGAAGTGAGCGGATTCAACGAGGAGTACGGACGGCAGGTCAAGAAGATACTCGCCTGAATGGCAGGCTCGTTCAGCCCGGAGTCCCTCCTCCTTCCAGCGGAACGAACTGGTACCATTGGCTCCAGTGGGCCGCGATTTCGGGAACCAGCAGCTCGAAGACCTGCTGGCTCGCGGCTGCCAAGGTCTCCTCCCTGGACCCTTGGTCCGAGAAGAAGAGCGGCCGGCTGCACCAGACCCGATAACGCCGGTTGAGCTTTTCGGTTACCGTCACCACGAAGACCGGAACTTGCTCGAGCATCGCCAGATAGAGAATTCCCGTGGAGACCGGCAAGCGGCCATGGGGAAGACGGACGGAGACCCGGCTCGTCGGAGAGGGCCGATCGACCAGGGCCGCAATAAATTTCCCTTGCGAGAGCTCCTTGCGGACCGCCAGAAACGAAAAAGCGTCTTCTCCGACCTCCAGTGTCTCGACCCCCCAGCGTCGGCGGTATGCCGATCGCCACAGAGAGAGGTTCGGGTCGGGTTCGGGGAAGGTGAGAATGACCGTCGAGAAGCCGAAGCTCGAGAGCAGCGCGCCTCCGAGTTCAAAGAACCCGAGGTGGCCCGTCAAGAGGAGTGCCCCCTTCCCCTGGTGGTGCGCCGAGGCGAGCCCCTCGTAGCCGATCCGCTCCTCAATGAGACCCCGAGCAGAGGCGGCGGACCGGCTACCGAGATAGAAGTAGTCTCCGATCGCCTTGCCGAAGTTTCCATAGACCTTTCGGGAGTCCGCTGCCGGGATGGGCCGATCGAGAATCAGTCGCAAATTTCGGGCAACGACCGCAGCGTGCGTGCGGCGAAAGAAGGCAAAAGCCAGGGCCGCTCCCGCGCCGATCCCGCGCGCAACCCCTCTAGGCAAGAAGCGCGCCGCCAGAACGCCGAGCGCAAACCAGCGCGACCGGTAGAGGGGACGGGAGACAGCCGCTCCCCGGGCGGCGGAGGCCTCTCGCTCGCTTGTCTCCCAAGCGTTCTCCTGCT
>JAQUAR010000165.1 GCA_028687155.1 Methylacidiphilaceae bacterium
GATTCGTACATGATATTGGTGAGGTGGTAGTAGGAGCTCGTGAATTCCGGACAGAAAGCCCCCAAGACATCCATGCCCGCCGTCTGCGCGTAGGAGTAGGTGAAGTAGGCGTTCATCCAGGGATAGGGCTTGTAGCTCAGGCTCGCATTGGCCTGGGGTTCGAGGATCGAGTAGTTGCTCTGGAGCATGAGCGCCGGAGGGGTGCCCGGCGGCTCGCTGTTGGCGATCTCATACCACTGGAGCCGGGCGCCGAGGAGGAGGTTCCACTTCTCCCCAAGCCGGATATTGTCCTGGACGAAGGGGGAGACTTGGAAGAATTGGGACTGGGCCGTTGCGAAGTTATTCGTGTTGTAGGTCATCCCCGGAACGCCCGGCACGGGGATGTCGGTCAGGTAGATGTCGCCCGCCCGTACGGCTTGCGCCATCGTGATCGGCGGGAGCAGGCCCGACCGGCTGAGCGGCTGGGTCATGTTCCAAAAGTTGTCGGCGATCCGGCTCGTCTCGGTCTAATCGGTCTGGCTGTCAAACCAGAAGAAAATGCTGCCGTCCAGTTCATGAAAGAGCGCGAGCCGGCCGACGCGCGTCTCCGTCTTCGCCTGAGCCTCGAGCCGATGCTCGATCAACCAGTCGCCGGGGGAATAGCTGAAATTAGAGTTGGCCAGCGGATCCTGCAACATGTTGAAATATTCGAACATCGTATTATTGACGATCCGGAGATCGTCGGAGAGCTTGAGGGTCTGGATGATCTGAGCCACGCCGTACATGTTCCGGTTCCCCGAGCCGGCAAGGTTCGCCAGGTTGTTCCGCAGGCTGATCGGCACCTGCGGCCCCCATGAAACGACATACCCCTGGCCGGGAACCGAGGTGCCGATTCCGGGATGGAAGGTTCCATTCGGCCCTAGCCATCCAATCATGTTTCCACTCTGGTAGAGTCCACTGTCGATGAGCGCCTGATCGGGCCGGTTGATGCCGAGGGGCAAGTTGAATCCAAGGGTGTCGAACTCAAAATTCGAGTCGATCGTGTAGTTCTCCGAGGGATGGGCGGAGAGGGCCAGATAAAAGTCTTGGCTGTGCATGTACGCCCCCTCGTAGTAACTGCCCGAGTCCTGCCCCGAGTAGTCGAAGCGGTAGGCGGCCTTCCCCCCGGCGAACGGCCCCCCGATATCCAGGTTCCACCGATTCTGATCGTACATCCCCATGCTATACTGGGCATCTCCGCGAAAGCGGTCGAAGTAGGGCTGCTTGGTCACGTCATTGACGTAGCCCGCCGCCATCTCCCGGGCGCCAAAGACCGCGCTGACCGGACCCTGGACCACATCCATATTCTCATAAGCCAAAAAGTTGGGCATCGGCCCGGAGGTGCCGTAGCTTTCCAAGCCGACGAGCATCCCGTTGCGGAAGACCGTTCCGGGAAGTCCTCGAATGAAGGGCTCCACCGAGTAGTCCCCGGCGGGAGCCATCGTGGTCAGGGAGGGGATGAGCGGGGCGAGGTCATCGTATCCCATCAGGTTTCCCGGTGCCACCGTGTCCAACTGCTCCCGAGAGATCGGTGTCACCTCCCGCGGCGTATCGAGGATGCTCATCTCGGTCCCATAGGCGGTTGTCGGCGTCGAGGCCGGCCCCGGCAGTTCTCCGGAAACCTCGACTTCCGGCAAGACCGCGGGTGCCTCTGCTGTAGACGGCGGCGGTGAGGCGATTTCCCAGGGCTTTGGAGAGCCAGGGGAGGGCAAAGGTGCGACAGGTTCGACTCCGTCGGGAGTAGGGGCGGCTTGCGCCTCTGGTTCCACCAGATCCTGGGCAGCAGACGAATCTTTGCCGAAGAGAGGAAGGATCGCGAAAAGGAAGAAGAAGATCGTCCGCCGAGTCGCCCGCCTCTTCTCGTTCCTCCGCTTGTCCCTCATCGAGGGAACTGTGTAGGCGCTCACCAGCGCTTAGCCAAGACCTTTTATTAGTCTATCCTAACTTTTATGGATATATCTCCGTATGCTGAACTCATTCCACTCGGACTTTTCCATCCAGCCCATCCATCAAAAGAAGAACGGTCCCAAATCCTTGACGAGAGTTCTTACCCTGGCCTTAATGGCCCCATGCCCTCGGCCCTGCTCTTCCTTCGAGAGTGCTTGAACGCCGCGATCGATCGTTTGCGCTGCTCTATCTGGCTGGCGCTCGCTGCGGGGGCGATCTACTGGATCGTGACTCTCTTGCTCGTCAGAATCACAGCCGCTTTCTTCCATGGTACCCCCGCTGCGGTTCTGGGCATTCTTTTCTGTCAGGGGATCTTTGGAATTCTCCTCGTCGGCTTGGCGCGCTTTTTTCTTTGCCTCGCCGACGGAGAGGCGGCGCGATTCGAAGATCTCCTTTTCGGTTTCGGAGCCCTGTGGAAGTCGGTCGCCGGGGTGCTCTTTGGCTGGCTGACCGGAATCGTTGCCCTGCTTAGCTTGCTTGTTCCGGCGGCTACACCTCTTGCCTCGATCGCCGTGCTTTGCCTCTTCCCCCTCTTCATGTTCGGGCCTTTTTTGATCGCCGACGGAGCCGTTTCGGGGGTTATGGAAACTTTTATCGAATCGTTTCGCCTCGGGATTTCCCACTACGCAAAGACGCTGGCGATCGCCGTCACGGTGGCCGCGCTTTTTGTCCTGGGCGCGCTATTGGTCGTGGGTGTTCTTGTGAATATTCCGATCTGCTACGCTCTGGTCGCCGTCGCCTACCGCAGCCTCGTTGCGCAACCGCGGTAGAACTCGTTTCTTTTTGCCAGCCGCTGCTGGCTCTGCCCACTCCTGAAGTTTGACTTCGGTCCTCCTTCCGGTCAGGTTTGCTTGTCCAAGGGACGTCCTCGGACACCAGAGAAAGCGACGAAAGACCGTCATGTTCTTCGAGGGTGAACGGTTACAAAGAAACGACCCGGAGCTTGGCATGGCCCTCCCGCGTCGGATGAGATTCCCCGTGATGGGCGGCTGGAAGTCCGGATCGAGTCTCCAACCGGGCGCATGATCCTACGACCGCTTGCGTAGCCACATTCGAAAGAGCGCTCTTCGAGAAAAGCAGGGATTTCGGCAGGAAGATGACACAACGAACGGATACCCTGGCTCGCTGGTTCGCCTCGGACTCTTTCGGTCGATGGCGAGCGCAGTTGCGCAAAGGGAGATCTTACACCCTAGGCTCGATTCCGACGGCAGCTCAGGCGTTCGTCCTTGCCGGCCTTTTGGAGGCATCATCGCCCTTCCTGCTGATCGTGACGGCCTCTGCTAAGCGGGCAACAGCCTTGGCCGGCGCCATGGAAGCATGGGGCTGGCGAATTCCGATCTTTCCGGAAAGCTCTCCCGTGCCGCAAGGGGCTCTGCCGGATCTCGACTTGGCCTCTTCCCGCCTTCAAGTGGCCACGTCGCTCTTCCGGAAGGAGTTGCCGGGCCTGATTTCGACTCCGGCTGCCCTGCGGCAGGCCGTGCCGAGACCGGAGGCCTTGCAGAAGAGCACCATCCAGCTTTCTCCCGAAGAGTCGCCAGATCGAGAAGCTCTCCTGAAGGAACTGACCGACGCCGAATTTGAGCAGTGCCCTCGCGTGGTTGTCCGCGGGCAGATGAGCGTGCGCGGAAGCATCGTAGACCTGTTCCCCTGGACAGCCGCCTTCCCGCTGCGAACGGAGTGGGAGGGAAACGCTCTCGCTTCCCTTCGGGAATTCGATCCCGCATCCCAACGCTCTCTGCGCATCCTCCCGTCCACCATGATTTCCCTTCTCCCTCCGGCCGAGCTTGCCGAAGAGCAGACCACCACCGTGGAGAACTGCCTTCCCGACGACTGGTGCCGCTTCTTCGTCGACGAAGGCCGGGGGGAAGAGGAAGCCGCTTCCCTGGAGCCGGAGCCTGATTTTCATGAGCACGATTTCCTGGGAGTGCCGCGAGAAGACCGCCTGATTCGGGAGGGCCGTTGGAAGCTGTTTGCCGCCGAGCTTCGGCGCTGGATCAGCGAGGAATGGGATGTCGGCATCTTCGTCAACAACGAGGGGGAAGAGAGACGCCTGGAGGAGCTGCTGGCGGCGGAAAAGATCGATCCCGCAGGGATTGCCTGGATTCCGAGAGCTCTCACCCGTGGGTTCTCCTGGCCCGCAGGGCGGACTGCGATTCTAAGCGACGCCGAAATCTTCGGCCGATACCAGACGCTCCCGGGGCGGGTAAAGCCGGCGAGCGGCGCCGCGGAGGTCCGGCCCGTCGATACCGCGTTTGCGGAGTGGCGGCCGGGGGATTTTGTCGTTCACCTCCAGCATGGCATCGGCCGGTACCGGGGCGTCGAGCCTCTTCCGGACGGAGAGGGAGAAGCGCTGCTCCTGGAATTTGCCGAAGGAGCGAAGCTCTTCGTGCCGATTGATCAGAGCTATCTGGTTTCTCGCTATCTCGGCGGAACCCGTCGCGCTCCGAAGCTGGACGCACTGGGAGGAACCCGGTGGCAGAAGGCAAGGGCGGTTGCCCAGGGTGCCATTCGAGACTATGCCGCGAAGCTATTGCGCATCCAGGCGGAGCGGCAGGTGCTATCCGGCAACGCCTGCCCGCCCGACTCCGATTGGCAGCGGGCGTTCGAACAATCCTTCGTCTACCGGGAGACGCCGGACCAGCTCCTTGCCATTGCGCAAACCAAGGCGGACATGGAAGCGGCGCGTCCCATGGATCGGCTCATTTGCGGCGATGTAGGCTTCGGGAAGACCGAAGTCGCGATTCGCGCC
>JAQUAR010000166.1 GCA_028687155.1 Methylacidiphilaceae bacterium
TCCTTCGCGCTCGGCATCCAGGATGCCAAGGAAATGAAAGGCGATGTTGCGCCCCACGATACCGGAGGGATGGGTGTCAAGATGCTTCTCAAGCTCGACTCCGATCTTCCACGCCAACCTGCTGTTGCCGCCTGTTTCCTCGGTCATGAGGAGATTTCCGTGAATGAGCTCCCAATGTTCTCCCTCGGGAGTCGCGAGCCAGTCCTTCACCGTGTGCGGGCCGAGAGTCGTCGTGGGCATGGTGGCCTCCTTCCTGCCGCTGCCAGCATACCGGCGCCCCTGGCGAAGGGCAAGCGCCGTGGGCCGGCAAGAGGGAGAGAAGGCAGGAGCCCATCTCACCCATACTCGCCCTCGACCCGCCAGCTCTCCGGCAGCTCCGCCAGCCGGAGGATCCTTCCGCCGCAGAGGGCGACATCCCACTCCCGACGCGTCCACTCCTCCTCCCACCACCTTCCTGATAGGGGATAGGGTCCTTCCATCCCGCTGATCTTCCAGGCTCCTTCCGGGGTTTGCAGCTCCCTGGGTCTCCCTTTCCCATACCGTACGGTCGCTGGAACAGGAGGACGAAAACGGCGCAGGGGGGCTCCCAAGAGCGGAGGAGCCGTGGTCGAAGGGGGGGTGGGGCGAAGCAGGGGATCGAAAGGCTCCAAGAAAAAGCCCTCCGGCCTCGGATCGGGAGAAGGAAGGGGAATCCCCACCCAGCCTTCTCCCAAGAGCGACAAGAGGCGGCCCAAAGTCGCCGAAAGGCGGGCGGGATCGGGAATCACCCCCTTTTCCAAAGTCGGCTGATGCCAAGGGGGGAGGGCGGGGGCGATCCGGAGACGGAAGCCCGTCAAGGGAGAAGGGGCGCGGCAGTTCTCCAGGAAGGGATCGAGAAGCTCGAGAAGCTTTTGCGGCTCCGCGGTCGGTGCCGGTACGGAAAAAGGATATTCCCGCGCGGCCTCTCCTTCCAGGAGGAGAGTCAGCCGAAGGGAGGCGGCGGCCTTGCCCTCCCGCGCCAGCCGTTCGCCCAGAGAGAACAAGGAGGAGCGCAAGGCTTCGCGCAGGGGGCTGAGCTCCTCGATCGGCGTCTCCCACTCCCGCTCCGCCTCGAAGGGCTCCTCCGGACGGAGAAGCTGCAGCAGCATGCCTTCTTTCCCTTGAGTCTGCTCCCAAAGGGAGAGGCCCTCCCGGCCCAGCCGCTCGGCGACCCCTTCCCGGGGAAGAGCGGCCAGTTCGGACGGGGTCCTCACCCCCCAGAGGCGGAGGAGCGAGGAGAGTTCAAGGTCGGGAGTCATCTCCTCGATCGGAAGCTCGCCCGCGATCTCCTCTGTCTTCTCGACGAGCCGGCAAGGACGGGCCACCCGGGCTGCCCAATGGGCGAGATCGGGCGTGGGTCCGATCCCGACTTGGAGGATGAGGCCGTCAGATTGGAAGCGTGCGGGAAGAGCCATGGGATCGGAAGGATCGGCACCCGGTCCGAACACTCCCGGCGCCTCCTTTTGGAACTTCGGGTGGCGGTGGAGATCGAGGAGACAGAGCCCGGGAGCCCGCTCCTCGACCTGCCCCGAACAGCGGCAGGCCGATTCCCGGAGAAGCCGGCGGAGCGCTTCCTCCTCCCGCCGATTCCGGGGAAGAAAGAGCAGGCAAGGGCATCGGGCCTGCCCCTGGGCCGGGCTCATTCCGGGCTCGACCCCCTCCGCCCGGGCCTCCGGATTGACTTCCCGGATCTTGGCTTTCGGTCCATCGCCTTCCACGAGGGCAGCCGGTCCCCGTCCGGGCTCGGGTTTGGATCGCAGAGCGGCTTGGAGGCAGAATTGAGGCAAAAGGAGAGCGGCAAACATGGAGTGATCTCCAATTCCTCAATTCCTATCTATCCGGCGGCTGCCGTGAGGCGAGCAGGCGATTCGGGATTCCCGGAACCGGCGAGCCGCAAGGGGACAAGTCGGAGCCTCTGCCAGAGAGCTTCCCTTGGCTCCTCCAGGCAGGCCAGGGAGAGGGAAGACTCGATCCGGTAGCGCTCCCGGGCCGCGGGAATCCACGGGACCGGGGTGATCAGAAGCGCCGCCGTCCCCTTCTTTTCTACCAGGCGCCCGAAGCGGTGCCAGGCCGTCGGGGGAATCCGGCGGAGGTCGGACGGCGAAAGCCGGGAGAGGTCGATCCAGACCAGGGGAAAGCTCCCGTCCCGGAGCAGGAGGTCGGCCGCGCGGAGGATTCCCCGGGGAAGGCGGCAGCGGACCCAGAGCAGGGAGGGAGTCGGGCAGGCCAAGCCACTCTTCGGGTCGAACGAATCGGACCCATCGACCAGCGCCACCGGGAGGCTGGTTCGGGCGCAAAAGCGGAGAGCGGCCGAACACAGGAGCCCCGCTCCCGGCCCGGGAGCCACTATCTCGGTGAGCGCATGGGAGAGAACGCCCCGCCGCAGCCAGGGATCGGGAGTCTCCACCAAGAAAGAGAGCCGCTTGCGTCGCGCTCCCCGAGGGATGCCGAGGAGGCCCAATCGGCTGCTGATTTGGACAAGCTGCGGCGGAAGCACGGAAGTAGAATATACATCCGTATTAAAATAGCAAGGAAGCTTGTCGCGACTGCCTCAGTGGGCTACCACAGAACTTGGGAAGATTGTATCGTGCCCGAAGGCCAAGCTCCAACTGTCAGCGTGGCGATCATCGATCGGGAAGGGCTGCAGGCGCTTCTCGACGCGCTGAGCGCCCGCGGCTTCTCCGTCATCGGCCCCCGTGTCCGAGACGAGGCGATCGTCTACGCTCCCCTCCGAAACATTTCCGATCTGCCCGAGGGGTGGACCGACCGGCAGGACGGAGGCCGCTACCGGCTCGAGCGGAGAGGGGACCGGGCGCTCTTCGGCTATGCCGTCGGCCCCCATTCCTGGAAGCAGTTCCTCTTTCCGCCGCGGCAGCGGCTCTGGCAGGCGGAACGGACCGGCGCCGGGTTCCAAATTCAGGAGGAGCCGCCGCCTTCCGAGCGCTGGGCCTTCCTGGGCGTTCGCGCCTGCGAGCTGCATGCCCTGGCGATCCAGGACCGGGTCTTCTTGGGGGGAGGCCACCCGGACCGCTCCTACGCGGAGCGTCGGCGGGAGCTTTTTCTCGTGGCTCTCCAGTGCGGAGAACCGTCCGGCACCTGCTTTTGCGTCTCGATGGAAACAGGCCCGAAGGCCCTCTCGGGCTTCGACCTGGCGCTCACCGAGCTGCTGGGCGACGGCTTCCACCGTTTCCTGGTCGAAGTCGGGAGCGTGGCGGGCGAGGAGATGCTTGCGGCGATTCCCCACCGCCCGGCGAGCGAAACCGACCGGCGGAAGGCCGAGGCGGTCTTGGACTCCACGGCCTCCCGGATGGGCCGCACTCTCGACACCCGCGGGATCCGGGAGCTCCTCCAGGACCATCCCGAGCATCCCCGGTGGGAGGAGGTGGCGACCCGCTGTCTTGCCTGTGCCAACTGCACGATGGTCTGTCCCACCTGCTTCTGCTCGACCGTCGAAGACCATACCGCGCTGACGGGCGAGAGCGCCGAGCGGACGCGTCTCTGGGACTCCTGCTTTAGCCTCGATTTTTCCTACCTCCACGGGGGCAGCGTCCGCAAAGAGATCCGCTCCCGCTACCGCCAGTGGATGACCCATAAGCTCTCCACCTGGTTCGACCAGTTCGGCAGCTCCGGCTGCGTCGGCTGCGGCCGCTGCATCACCTGGTGCCCGGTCGGCATCGACATCACCGAGGAGGTTCGAGCGATCCGATCTTCCCTTTCGGAGCCAACGTATGCCTGACCCCAAGGCGGCACTCGCCCAACACCCGTTCTTCGCCGGGATCGACTCCTCCATCAGCGAGACTCTCGCCGAGTGCGCGCACGAAGTCTCCTTTCCGGCTGGCCGGTTCCTGGCGAGGGAAGGGGAGCCCGCTTCCGGCTTCCTTCTCCTCGAATGCGGCACCGTTGCGCTCGAGCTTCACCGGCCCGGCCGGATGCCCATCGTGCTCGAAACCCTCCACGAGGGCGAGCTGGTCGGCACCTCCTGGGTGATTCCGCCCTACCGCTGGAGCTGCGACGTGCGCGCCCTCGATCCGGTCCGGGCGATCGCAGTCGATGCCCGCTGCCTCCGGGGCAAATCCGAATCCGACCCCAAGCTCGGCTACGAGCTCCTCAAGCGCTTCCTGCCGCTCTTCGTCCAGCGCCTGGAGGCCGTCCGGCTCCAGCTCCTCGACGTCTACGGCCCAGCCCCAGCCTAGCCGATGCGATCCCCCGATCCCTTCGTCCCGAGCCTTTTTCGGGTGGACCGTGTCTGGCGGGAGTCCGCCGATACCGTCACCCTGGCACTCGTCGACCCGCAGGGGGCGATCCCCACCTTCCTCCCTGGCCAGTTCTTCATGCTCTACGCGTTCGGGATCGGCGAAATCCCCGTGAGCGTGAGCGGGGTCTGGGGCCAAGGCCCCCTCCTTCATACCGTCCGGGCGGTCGGGTCGGTGAGCCAGGCCCTCTGTCGGCTCCGCCCGGGTGACACACTGGGCGTTCGCGGCCCCTACGGCTCCCCCTGGCCCCTCCCGCAAGCGGAGGGAGGCGATCTTCTTCTGATCGCCGGCGGCCTCGGTCTTGCTCCCCTCCGCTCCGCCCTCCTCCCGGCCCTGGCCGAGCGGGAGCGCTACGGGCGGATCGCACTCCTCTATGGAGCTCGGAGCCCCGCCGACCTCCTCTTCGGGGAGGAGAGGAGCGGCTGGAGCAGCCGCGGC
>JAQUAR010000167.1 GCA_028687155.1 Methylacidiphilaceae bacterium
CAGAGCCCTTCCCGATGCCTCTTGACATCTTTCCCCCGCTCCCTCCCATTTCCTCTGTCGATGATTCATGCCGTTCACGACCCAGCCAACATCCACAGGCGCGCGATTGCTCTCGGCCGGCTGCTGGGATGGAGGCGGACCATCCTTCTCCGGATCCGGAACGACCCCGTGGACGTGCTCTGCTCCCCGGGACGGGGCAACCGGAAGGGGAAGCCCCATGTCTTCCTTTCGGCGGGCATCCATGGAGATGAGCCTGCGGGAGTCGAAGCCCTGCTCTCCTACTTTGAGCAAAAGCCCCACTGGACCGCCGAATTCACCTTTACCCTCGTTCCGCTGCTCAACCCTTGGGGGCTGCGCCATAACTCGCGTCTCAATGAGGAGGGCCTCGATCTCAATCGCTCCTTTCAACAGGGCGAGCTGCCGCTGATCCGGGAGCTCTGCACCCTCTACGACCGCCGAGGACCGTTCGACCTAGCCCTCCTCCTTCACGAGGACTACGATGCCTGCGGCATCTATCTCTACGAGACGGGCCCACGCGGCGAAGTCGGTTTCGGAGAGGAGATCCTCTCCCGGGTGAGCTCCTGGTGTCCGGTCGATCCCCGGGACCGGATCGAAGGGCGCAAGCATCGCAACGGAATCCTCGTCCGGCCCCTGCGAAAAAAGTGGTTCGAGAAGATTGGATTGCCCGAAGCCGCCCATCTCCACTTCCACGGCTGCCGACGGGTGTTCACGATCGAAACCCCCTCCGAGTTCGACGTCGGCTTGCGCGTAAAAGCACACATGGAGGCAATCGATGCGGCGCTCAGCCTACTCGCCGCTAGCCGACCGTCCGCCGATGCTCTCGCGCACCCTCCGGCGCCCCGCCGACCTAAGGATGCTCTTTCCGCGCGCGCACTTCTTCCTTCCACCGCTCCTGCGCAGAATGGGGAAAATCGATCGGATCAATCTCGTAGCGTTTGACGAGGCTCTCGAAGAGCGAGAGCAGCCGCTCGTGGATCCGTTCGGTAAGCCGGCAGCGTCCCTCTCTGGGATCCGGGGCGAGGAGTTCCCCGAACGAAACGAAGACTCGCGGCGGCCGCCGCCAGGAACGGAATTGATACAGCCGGTCAGAGCCTACGACCACAGCGGGTAAAACAGGAGCGTTTGCCATCCGGGCAAGTGCCGCGGCGCTCGGGTTGAGCCGGGCTCCGAGCAAGATCGAAGCCTTTCCATGGCGAATGCCCCGTTCGGGGAAGAGACCGACGATCCTTCCTTGCTTGAGCCGTCCGACGGCCGTCTTCGCTGCCCGCGGATCCTGCCGATTCCGGTCGACGGGGATCACATTGAGCGCACCCAGGATCTGCGAGAGGATCAGGTCGTTGAAGAGCTTTCCATCCGCCACATAGTCGATCGGGCGCGGAGATTCCATCCCCAGGAGGATCGGATCGAAATGACTGATATGGTTGCAGACCAAAAGGCAGCCGCCGTTCTTGGGGATCCTCTCCAACCCTTCGATCGAGATTCGCGCACTTCTGCTGAGGATACGGTCGCAGATAGCCCCGCTGATCGCGAAAAAGCGGTCGCGCCCGCTCTGCCCCAAAGCCCCGTTGCCGCTGCTTCTTCCCTGGTTCTTGCCCTGCGAACTATTTCCCGCGATGCGGCTCTCGGAAAAAGGACTCTCCTCCTCCGGCTCGTGCAATTCCCCCTGTTCAGATCCCATTTTCGGAGCCAAAACTTTGCCTTGCCATTGTGGGTTGGAACAAGCAAATCCTTTGTCCGGAAGAGCCCCTGCCAAGGCCGTCTCATGCAAACGAAAATGTCGAGCTCCGCAACCAAGCCAGCCTTTCTTTTCCTCTGTACCGGCAATTCGGCCCGGAGCGTTCTCGCGGAATTTCTCTTCCGCTCCCTCGCCGACGACCGCTTCCGGGTCGAAAGCGCCGGCTCCCACCCGACGGGCCGAGTCAACCCCCATGCCCTTTCCGTGCTCCAAGACACTTACGGCATCGATGCCTCCGCCGCGCGGAGCAAGCGGATCGACGAGCTGCCCCATGAACCCTTCGCCGCCGTGGTTACCCTTTGCGACAGCGCGGCGGCCCACTGCCCCGTCTGGCCCTACCCGGCCGCCCGTGCCCACTGGCCGTTTCCCGATCCTGCCGCCGTCGAAGGTACGGACGAGGAGAAGGGCAAGGCGTTTCGGGACGTCGCGCAAGCGCTGGAGGAGCGGTTCCGGCGCCTGCTTGCCCTCCCGTTCGAAATCTTCTTCGATCGACTTCGGCTCGAGCAGGAGCTCCGCAGATTGGCTTCCTAGCCTGCCTCCTATCCTGCCTATCTCACCAGCTCTCTTAGGCGATCGGTGCCGACGGGCTCGTACGCCAAGAGCGGAACCAGAGCGAAGCGCTTCGCATGATCGGCGGCCACAGCCTCGATCTCGCGCCATTCGTTGCGCGCCCGCCTGTTCAACAAGGCAGACTGCGGATTCGATGCCGCCATGCTGCCATTCACCACCCAAGCCCAGGGCTCGATTCCCGCACGGCGAAGGTCGGCCTGCAGGCCGGCGGCCTCCAAGACCGGGGTGGTCTCGGCCAGCGTAACAATCAGCACCTTGGTCTGTTTCGCGTCTTGCAGCCGCATCATCGGGGTTGCGTCGCGCACGCCCGTCTTGTCCATCTGCCGCGAAACCTCGCGATGGTAGGCCCCGGCGGCATCGAGCAAAAGGAGGGTATGCCCGGTCGGCGCGGTGTCCAGGATCACGAACTTGGTCTCCGACTCCCGGAGGATGCGGGAGAAGGCGTGAAAGACGGCGATCTCCTCCGTGCAGGGCGAGCGCAAGTCCTCTTCCAGCAGGGCCCTTCCGGCGGCATCGAGATGGGCGCCTCTGGTTTCCAACACATGGCTGCGATAGCGCGCGGTCTCCTCCTGGGGGTCGATTCGGCTCAGCGTCAGGCGGGCGAGAGAGCCTTCCAGCGTCTCTGCCAGATGGGCTGCCGGGTCCGAGGTGGTTAAGTGGACGGGCAAGCCCCGATCCGCCAGATTGACGGCCAAGGCAGCCGCAAGCGTGGTCTTGCCGACCCCACCCTTGCCCATGAGCAGCACCAGACCTCGCCCCTCCGCGGCAATCTCGTCCGCCAGGGAGGAGAGCGTGGAACCGCTCCGGGGGAAAACGGGGGAAGCCTCCGGCGGCTCCGGCCTCCGGCCATCGTCATGCAGCAGCCGGCGCAAGGCATCCAGGCCGACGAGGTTGAACGGCTTGAGCGGAATCTCGTCACGCGGCAGGCCCCTGAGTGCGGCCGGAAGGGAGTGAAGAGCATCCTGCTCCCGCCGCCAGATGGACGAGGCGAGCGGATCGCCCTCCGCTTCGTCCGAGGGAAAGACGCCGTTGAGGACGAGCAGATGTTGCGACAAGCCGATCGCCGCCAGCTCTTCCTGGGTGCGGGCGACCTCTCGCAGCGTAGCCGCTTGCGCGCGAGCAACCAGAATCAGGCGGGTGCGCGCGGGATCGGCCAACGCATCGACCGCGGCCTTGTACTGGGAGCGCTGTTTCTCGAGCCCCGCCAGCGGCCCGAGGCAGGAAACGTCGCCCTTCCCCGCCTCGAGAAATCCGCTCCATGCACCGGGTAGCTGCAGCAAGCGAATCGTGTGCCCTGTAGGGGCGGTGTCAAAGACGATATGATTGAAACCCGCCGTCAACGCGGAATCGAGCAGCAGCACGGTGAACTCGTCGAAGGCAGCGATCTCCGTCGTGCAGGCCCCGGAGAGCTGCTCCTCGATTCCACGGACTACCGTCTCGGGCAACAGACCGCGGACGGGGCCGACGATCCGATCCCGGTAGGCTTGGGCCGCCACCTGCGGGTCGATTTCCATGGCGGACAGGTTGGGCACGTCGGGAAGGGCCGCAATTCGATGACCGATGGGGAATCCGAAGACCTGCCCCACATTCGAAGCCGGGTCCGTGCTGACCAGCAGCACCCGCTTGCCTTCGCCCGCAAGATGAACCGCCGAGGCACAGGCGAGGGAAGTCTTGCCGACCCCACCCTTGCCCGTGAAAAAAAGGAAGCGCGGCGGCCGCTCAAGAAAGCGCATGAGGAGTCCGTGACTTAACAACAACAGTTGCCGGAGCAGCAATCTCCGTCGGGCTCGGCCCCCTCCTGCTCCATGCCCGCCCAGCGGGCGAGCTCGGCTCGGCGAGGATAACGCCCGGCCAAGGCGACTTCGCCTCCGAGCAGGACCAGGGGAAGAGCCTCTTGGCCGGAGCGCTCGAGGAAAGTCTTCACGGTGGCGTTCTCGGCAAAGGCGAGAGGTTGTTGGGCAAGGTTCCACCGCCGGATCGGCGTGCCCTTCTGCTTCGCCCACTCCACGTCGGCGGCGAAATCGACGAGCGCCTGGTCGACCTCGGCACCGCAGACGCCCGTGCTGCAACAGAGAGCTGGCTCAAAAATCTCGATCGTTGTCATCTTTCTTCCTTTCTTTCACTATTTTTCCAAGAATCGTCACGCTCGATTCCCCGCGGAATCGAATCCGTGTCGAAGAAATCCAGTCCGGTCGCTTCGTACCAGCCCTTGGTGCCTACGCAGAGGCGGCAGACCGAAAGCATGACCGGCACCTCGACCAGTACCCCGACCACGGTCGCGAGCGCCGCAGGGGAGGTCGGTCCGAAGAGCGTGATCGCGACCGCCACTGCAAGCTCGAAGAAGTTGCTCGCCCCGATCAGCGCTCCGGGAGAGGCG
>JAQUAR010000168.1 GCA_028687155.1 Methylacidiphilaceae bacterium
CTTCTGCCTCCTATGGAGGAGTCGGTCGTTCCTCCTCGATTGCCAATCCGAGGTCGTCAGCATACAACGAATACGCGAAGGTGTCGCGTTCCGTGGTCGTTGTCGAGGCTCGCCATTATCGGACGGGGGAAACTCTGGCCGTCGAGTTGGAGCCGCCTTTTTATCGGCGGATCGAGCCCGTGCGCCGCGAGAGGGGGAGTCTCCCCTGGATCGCCCCGGGGCTGGTCGATCTCCAGGTCAACGGGCTTGGGGGAGTCGATCTCAACGGAAGCCCGATCGGTCGAGGCGAATGGAAGCGGCTCTGTCGGAGCCTGCTCGCGCATGGCTGCACGCACTTTTTGGCGACGGTGATCACCCGTCCGGCGGACTCCTACCGGGAACTCCTTCCTGCCTTGCGGGAGCATTGGGCGGAGGAGCCGATCAACTGCTTGGGTTTTCATCTGGAAGGGCCGTTCCTGCGATCCGAAGAGGGGTATGCCGGCGTTCATAACCCGAAGTGGATGCTGCCCGCCGATCCGGCCTGGCTTGCCTGGGCGCAGAAGGCCTGTGGCGGTGGCTGCCGCATGATGACCGTGGCCCCAGAGGCTTCCGAGCGAGGGCTCGATCTGGTCCGGGCCGCCGTGGGCGGGGGAATCCGGGTGGCCATCGGCCATTCCGGGGCGATGGGAACGGTGCTGGCGCAGGCGATCGAAGCGGGTGCTTCCCTGTGGACTCACCTCGGCAACGGATTGCCCCACCTGCTTCCCAAGTGGGAAAACCCGCTCGTTCATGCCCTCGGGTCGGATTTGCCCTGCGCGAGCGTGATCGCCGACGGCATTCATCTGCCGCCGCATGCGCTTCGAGCGGTGGCACGAGCCTTGGGGGACCGGCTCATCCTGATCACCGACGCCACTGCCGCGGCGGGGATGAGGCCGGGGTCTTATCGGCTGGGGGATCGAAGGGTCGATGTGGACGAAGCGGGAAGAGCCGTCGATGCGGCCTCCGGCAGGCTGGCGGGCTCGACCTTGACTCCGTTCGCCGCGGTCTTCCGAGCCGCCGAGTTGCTCGGCCGGCCGTGGGCGGAATGTTGGGAGGCATTCTCGGTGCGGCCTGCGCGCTGGCTCTCGCTCCGCCACGGCTTGGAGGAGGGTGCGGAAGCGAGCTTCTGCTTGCTGGCGGACGAGCCGGAGCCGCGTCTTTTGGCGACCTTCCTTCGTGGAGAACGACGGTTGGGGAGGGAGGATCTGAAATGACGAGCGAAGCGGAGAGGCGGAGCCTGGCGGAAAAGACCGGCCTTTTGCCGGAGGAGATCTTTCGGGTCGAGGAGGCTCTTGGGCGACCGCCGAATGAGACGGAGCTCGCTCTCTTTTCGGTCCTCTGGAGCGAGCATTGCTGTTACAAGAATTCGAAGCGGGAACTTCGAAAGTTGCCCACGCAAGGTCCCGGGGTTCTGATCCAGGCTGGGGAGGAGAATGCGGGAGCGCTCGACATCGGCGATGGCTGGGCGGTCGTCTTCAAGATCGAGTCCCATAATCACCCGAGCGCGGTGGAGCCGTTTCAGGGGGCGGCCACCGGTGTCGGCGGGATCCTACGGGATATCTATACGATGGGAGCCCGGCCGATCTGTTTCTTGGACTCCTTGCGCCTGGGAGAGATCCGCGGGGAGGAACCGGCGGCGCGGAACAATCGGCGCCTCTTGCGGGGGATCGTCGGCGGCATCGCCCATTACGGGAACTGCGTGGGGATCCCGACGGTCGGTGGAGAGCTGACGTTCGACTCCTCCTACGATGGCAATCCGCTGGTCAATGTCTTTTGCGCGGGAGTCGTTCGGCACGATCGCCTTCAAAAGGGAGCGGCCGCCGGGGTGGGAAATCCGGTCTTCGTGGCGGGTTCGTTGACAGGGAGAGATGGACTCAAGGGGGCGGCTTTCGCTTCGCGGCTGCTCGGAGCCGACTCACGAGAGGATCGTCCGGCGGTCCAGGTCGGCGATCCCTTTATGGGCAAGATCCTGATGGAGGCTTGCCTGGAGCTTTTTGCCCGAAAGGGCGTGGTGATCGGCGTGCAGGATATGGGAGCGGCCGGGATCGGCTGCTCGACGAGCGAAACGGCGGCGCGAGGGGAAGCGGGCATGGAGATCGACCTGGACCAGGTGCCGCTTCGGGAGCGGGGGATGGATGCGGCGGATATCCTTCTTTCGGAGTCACAGGAAAGGATGTTGCTGATCCTTCAACAAGGGAGAGAAGCGGAGGCCGAAGAGGTCTTCGCCAAGTGGGGCGTGCCGCTGCGGCAGATTGGGCGCGTGAGCGAGGGCGGCCTCCTCCGCTACCGGAAGAACGGGAAGGTGGCCGTGGAGCTCCCCGCACGGCTTCTCACGGAGGACGCCCCGGTCTACGAGCGGGAGGCAAAGAGTTCGACCGCTTCTTCCCAAGCTCTCCCAACCAAGCGACCTCTTACGCTAGCCGAGTGCCGGTCGCCCTGGATGACCCTTGCGGCTCTTCCCTCGCTGGCTTCCAAGGAATGGGTCTGGCGGCAGTATGACTGGATGGTCGGAATCGGCACGGTGATGGGGCCGGGACGGGCGGACGCGGCAGTCCTCCGTGTCTCTCTGGAGGGCAGAACCAAGTATCTGGCCGCCACGGTCGACGGCAACTCCCGCTATGCCGCGCTCGACCCTCGCAGCGGCGGACGAGCCGCGGTCGCCGAAGCGGTTCGGAATCTTGCCGCCAGCGGAGCACGGCCGCTGGGAATCACCGACAATCTCAATTTTGGAGATCCTTATCGTCCGGAATCGTTTGGAGAGCTTCGGGGAGCGGTTGAGGGGATCGCGGAGGCGTGCCGGGCATTCGGCCTTCCGGTGACGGGAGGAAACGTAAGCCTCTACAATGAATCCCCGTCCGGTGCGATTCTGCCCTCCCCGGTGGTCGCGGCAATCGGTCAGATCGAGCGGGAGGAAGAGATCACCCCCATGGGATTTCAAAGGGAAGGAGATCGGCTGCTGCTCCTCGGGGGGTGGGGAGAGGGGCTTTCCGGCTCGATCTATGCCTGGGACCTTCTCGGATGGCGGCAGGGGTCGGCTCCCGCGGTCGATCTGGCGCGGGAAGTGGCACTTCTGTCTCTGCTTCGGCGGCTCATCGCCCAGGGAGTCGTGCAGAGTGCGCATGATCTCTCCGACGGGGGGCTGGCGATCGCTCTCTTGGAATCGTCTCTGGCCGGACCCGGTCGCATGGGAGTGGAGCTCTCCCTGCCGACGTCGCCGACGGCGGAGGAGCTGCTCTTCGGAGAGAGCCAGGGAAGGGTGCTCGTCACCGTGGCTGCTGAGGAGGAGAAGCGGGTCGTCGAGGAGTGCATCCGCCGGGAGATTGCCGTCGAGCCGATCGGACGGGTCGGGGGCTCCTTTCTGCGGCTGGAGCAGGCTCAGGATCGGCTGGAGATCGAGGTGGCGGAGCTTGAACGGATCTGGAGCGGTGCCCTCCCGGGGCTCATGTCCCCCAAGGGCGAGTTCGCATAGACAAGAAAGGGCGGGAGTTTATTCCGCGACGGCGGTCGCCACGGGCTTCTCCTTTTGGCTGGGAGCGGGGGCGAGGTAGTCGAGAAAGGACGAGATCACGGCACGCAGGCGATGCCGATGGACGATCTGGTCGATCAAGCCTTTTTCGTAGAGGAATTCCGCGGTCTGAAAGCCCTTGGGCAGCTCCTGGTGCGTGGTTTCCCGGATGACTCGGGCTCCGGCAAAGCCGATCATCGCCTTCGGCTCGGCCAGGATGATGTCTCCCAGGGAAGCGAAGCTTGCCGTCACCCCCGCCATCGTCGGGTTGGTCAGAATCGAGAGAAAGGGAATTCGGGCTTGCTTGAGCCGGACGAGGGCGGCGCTCGTCTTGGCCATTTGCAAGAGGCTGAGCATCCCCTCGTACATGCGGGCACCCCCTGAAGCCGAGACGATCACGACGGGCTGCCGTTCCCGGGTGCCGCGCTCGATCGTCCGGGTGATCTTTTCGCCCACGACCGAACCCATGCTCCCGCCGAGGAACTGAAAGTCCATCACTGCAAGGGAGACCGCTTTCCCCTCGATTCGCCCTGCTCCGCAGATCACTGCGTCGGAGAGGCTGCTCTTCTCTCGATAATGGGCGAGTCGGTCAGCGTAGCTCTTGACGCCTTGGAAACAGAGGGTGTCGACCGAGGAGAGGGAGGAGTCGGTCTCCCGGAAGCTGTCCGGGTCGAGAAGGAGGGCAATCCGTTCGCGAGCGGGAAGGGCGAAGTGGTACTGACAGTGCTTGCAAACCTTCTGATTCTGATCGAGTTCCTTGATATAGAGGATATGCTCGCACTCAGGACATTTCATCCAAAGCCCTTCAGGGATCTCGCGCTTTGGGCCGGAGGGGATGCGTGGCGCTCGATGGGGATCGTGACTCTTGTTCATGAAGCAGGGACCGATTTGGCTAGGAGCGCGCAACGGCCAGAACGCAAACCAATCCGGCCCCCAATTCCGAAAGCCGCGCCGCGCACTCCCGCACCGTCGCTCCAGTCGTGATTACGTCATCCACTAGTAGCAGATTTTTACCGACAAGGTCAAAATTCCTTTGCGGGCGGAAGGCGCCCTCGAGGTTGAACGAGCGTTCTTCACGCGGGAGGGCTGCTTGGGGTGGGGTCGGTCGGACGCGGAGGAGTGCCTTCTTGACGGGAATGCCTTGCCGTTTGCCGG
>JAQUAR010000169.1 GCA_028687155.1 Methylacidiphilaceae bacterium
CCTCCCGGGCGCCCAAGAATCGAGGCAATCGAGACGACGGAATGCAAGCTGGACCGAACGGGTTCCATTGTCAGAAGTCATGGATCGGGAACAGAGGAAAGGCTGCGCGCACGCTAGGGAAAAATTGGGCATCACTCGGCTGTGCAGGGCAAATACGTCTGGTGTGATCCCCGGTCCAGAGAAGATTGACCGCAAAGGCAGGCAGAAAGAAAAATCCGTCCTACTATGGCACTCATTACTTGGACGCGAGAACAGTTCGGGACCAATGTTTCCATCCACGATCAAGAGCACCAGGACATCTTCGATCGGCTCAACAACCTGGACTCCACGCTTGCCGGGGGAGATCGCGGGGCAATCGGCGCTGCCTTGGACTCGCTGGTCGATGTGGTCGCGAAGCATTTTGCCTCGGAAGAAGCGAACATGGAGAAGATCGGCTATCCCGGCCTTGCGGCCCACAAAGCGGCGCATGACAAGCTAGTCGAGACTTGTGTGGATCTGCAAAAGAAGTTCCATGCCGGTCAGGCGGAGGTGACTCCGGAGACAACCGCCTTCGTAAGGGACTGGCTCTACAACCATATCCCAAACATCGACAAGGCTTATGGCCCTCACATGAACGGCAAGGGGATCGTCTAGCCGCGGAGGAGCCTTTCTCGGGGCGCGCGGGGTCGGGTGGGCTTTGCCTGCCTGGCCCCGTCCTGTTTTCTCGATGAATCGGATCGGGATCGAGATTGCCCGGGACCTCGCGTCAATTTCCATGACGCGCAGCCGATTGGCACCGGCCCGCCGCCTCTCATTCGGGTACGAACTTTGTGAGATATGCCGGGTCGGAAAGAACGCGCGGACCAAGAAGAAGTGGATGCGGCGGGCTTGACAGTCGTTTGTCGCTTCCTTATTGTCCTTCTTCCCGTGAAAAGTTTTAGTGCGAAACCCGCCGAGGTTCGGCGTTCTTGGTACATACTGGATGCAGCGGATCAACCCGTGGGCCGGATTGCGGAGCGTGCAGCAGTTTTGCTTCGCGGCAAGCACAAGCCTGACTATACGCCTCACGTCGACACCGGTGACCATGTCGTCGTGATCAACGCGGGGCGGGCGACCTTTACCGGGAAAAAAGAGGTGACCAAGACTTACATGCGGTATTCGGGCTTCATTGGCGGTCACCATTCCGATACGGTGAGGGACGTTCGGCGGAAGAAGCCCACATTTTTGATCGAGCATGCCGTGAAAGGCATGATTGCTCACAATCGGCTGGGGCGAAGAGTCTTCCAGAAACTTCATGTCTATCTGGGCGAGGAGCACCCGCATGGCGCTCAGCAGCCCGTAGCCGCACCGACTCTCTGACAAGGTTATGACGACGCAAAGTGAATGGAAGGCAACAGGCAGGCGCAAGACAGCGGTTGCCTCGGTGAGGCTCCTTTCCGGGACGGGGACGTTTCACGTCAATCGGCGGCTGCTCGAGGATTATTTTCCGGAATCCGCCCAGCGTCTTGCCGTCTACAAACCCCTGGAACTCAGCGAAACCCTCAAGAAATTTGATTTCGAAGCCCGCGTTCGAGGCGGCGGCTTGACGGGTCAGGCGGATGCCTTGTGTCTGGCGTTAAGCCGGGCCCTGGTGCGGTGGCAACCGGAAATTCGGCCGAAACTGAAGGAAGCTTCCCTCCTTACCCGAGATCCCCGAATGAAGGAGAGAAAGAAATCGGGTCAACCGGGCGCTCGGAAGCGGTTTCAATTTTCGAAGCGGTAACGCTTCTGCGTTCACCCAGAAGTCGCCAGGGGAGGCCGACTGCTGCCTTCTCTCCGAAACGGGCACCATCATGGGTTCGCACCGAGTTGCCGTGGTCGGCGCAGCGGGTTACGCGGGGGAGGAACTCGTTCGGCTCCTTTCTCGTCATCCTGGGGTTGCTCTCTCGCTCTTGACCTCCCGCACGTACCGGGGAGAGCGAGCGGACAAGGTGATCTCGGGGTTGCCGGATACGGCCGGCCGGCTCGTTTTCGAGGAGCCGGAGATCTCTCGGCTCTGCGAGGCCGATCTTGTCTTTTTGGCTCTGCCTCACGGAGCCGCCGCGGAATATGCCATCCCGCTGCGAGAAGCCGGCAAGATCGTCGTCGATCTGAGCGCGGATTTTCGTTTGCGGAATCCAGGACGGTACGAGGTCGATTACGGGTGGTCTCACCCTGCTCCGACGCTGCTTTCCCAGGCGGTCTACGCCCTGCCGGAGCTGGACCGGCAACGGATTCGTCAGGCGGACCTGCTTGCGATGCCTGGATGCTACCCAACCAGCATTCTCCTGGCTCTCTATCCCGCGCTTGCCGCCGATTGGCTGCGTGAGGAGGGGATCGTCGCTTCCTCGCTCGGTGGAACCTCGGGAGCAGGGAAAAGGCCGGAAGTGCCCCTCCTATTCAGCGAGATGAGCGAAAATGCGCGTCCCTACGGGGTCCCCCGCCATCGGCATATGGCCGAAATGGAGCAGGAGGTCGATCGGCTGGCGGGCCGGAAGGTTGACCTTGCCTTTGTTCCTCACCTGATTCCGCTCGCTCGAGGCATCCTTTCGACGATCGTCTGTCCCCTCCGAGCCGACCTCGGCCCGGAAGAGGCGCATGCGCACTACCGCTCTTCCTATCGAGCCGATGCTTTCGTGCGCGTATTGCCGTTGGGGGAGCTTCCTGCCCTCCGCCACGTCGTCCGGACAAACCGAGCGGAGGTTGCCCTGGGATATGATGGGGCGCATCGCCGTCTCCTGCTCTTTTGTGCGATCGACAATCTGGGAAAAGGGGCGGCGGGTCAAGCCGTGCAGGCGATGAACCTCCGTCTCGGCCTTCCCGAGGAAGAAGGGCTCTTGCAGTGACCGAAGACATTACGCCGGTCGAAGGAGGGAGTGTCACGACGCCGCGCGGCTTTCAGGCGGCCGGGGTCGCTTGCGGAATCAAGGCTGGCGGCGAGAAAGATCTTTCGCTGATCTGCTCCGAGCGGGTTGGGCGCGTCGTGGGGCTCTTTACTGAGAACCGGCTGCCCGCCGCGCCAGTGCTGCTTTCGCGGGGGCATGCCGCGCGGGGTGTAGGACGCGCCGTTATCATCAACTCCGGCAATGCGAATGCCTGCACCGGGCCGGCCGGGATGGCGAACGCAACGGAGATGGTCAACCGGGTGGCCTCTGGAGTCGGTTGCCCGCCCGAGGAGGTGTTCGTCTGCTCGACCGGCCGGATCGGCATCCCGTTGCCGATGGCGAAGGTGCGAAGGGGGATCGATGAGGCGATCGAGCAGCTCAGCCCTCAGGGCGGGGACGATGCGGCGCTGGGAATTCTGACGACGGATACCTATCCCAAAAAGATGGGACTCAGGGTCAGTTTGGGGGAGCAGGAGGTCTTTCTGGGTGGCATCGCCAAGGGTGCGGGCATGATCGATCCGCATCTCGCGACGATGCTCTGCGTGATCACGACCGACGGAGATCTTTCGGTAGAAGCGCTCGCCGCCGCTGCGCGCCGGGCTGTGGCCGACAGCTTTAACCGGATCAGCATTGATGGAGACTGTTCGACCAACGACACCGTCTTGCTCCTCGCCAACGGCTTGGCCCGCAACCCGACCTTAACTCTGGAGAGCGGAGAATTTCGTCTCTTCCAGTCGGCACTTTCGCTCCTCATGGGCCGATTGGCGCGCATGATCGTGGAGGATGGCGAGGGAGTCTCCAAAGTGGTCGAGATTCTGGTGCAAGGGGCTGTCGATGATCGCGATGCGGAACGCGTGGCTCGGGCGGTGGCTCATTCGCTTCTTGTCAAATGCTCGTGGCATGGGGAGGACCCCAATTGGGGACGACTCTTGGCCGCCATCGGGTATTCGGGAGCCGCAGTGGACGGAGAGCGGGTGGATATTTTTTACAACGGGGTGCAGGCGGTCGCGGGCGGGGTGCGGCGCTCTCGAACTCCGACAGGGCTTCTGCTAGAGGTCGTCCGCTTGCCCCAATTTACGATTCTCATCGACCTGGGAATCGGCTCCGGGCATTTCCGGCTCCTAACCACCGATCTGACCGAACGCTACGTTCGGATCAACAAGGGGGAATAGCCTCTGCTTTTTCTTGTGAGGCGCAGGCTCGGTTACTACCGTAGTGGTGCTCCGCTCTCCGAGCCATCCTATGACACCTGCGGATAAGGCTAAGATTTTTCTCGAAGCGTTGCCCTACGTGCAGCGCTTCCGCGACACGCGCTTCGTGGTGAAGTACGGCGGTGCCGCCATGGACGATGCGGAGCTGGTGCGCCACACTCTTCGAGATCTGGTGCTGCTCGAGGCGGTCGGCATTCAAGTGGTGTTGATCCATGGAGGCGGACCTGCGATCGGCCGTGCGTTGAAAGAGGCGGGGATCTCGTCTTCCTTTGTGGAGGGCTTGCGGGCCACCGATGCCGCCACCCTGCAGGTGATCGAGAGAGTGCTCTGTCAGGATCTCGGCCCCGCCCTGGTGGAGATGCTGGAGAGTCTGGGCGGGAAGGCGCGGCAGCTTCTCGGCCAAGGGGTGTTTTCCGTGAAGCCCTTGGAAATGACTGGACCTCATGGAGGGAAGAGCGCCTTAGGATTTGTCGGAGAGCCGGATTCCGTCAACGCGAAGTCGACGGAATCGCTCTTGGCCGAGCGCGTCATTCCCGTCGTTTCTCCGCTCGGATGCGGAAAGGATGGTCAGTTGTACAATA
>JAQUAR010000170.1 GCA_028687155.1 Methylacidiphilaceae bacterium
AGATCGTTCGTCGCGATGGCGGCCGCTCACCATCGCCTGGCCTGGATCCATCCATTCGGAGATGGCAACGGTCGCGTGATCCGCCTTTTTACCGAGGCGTGGCTCCTGAAATCCGGCTTGGAAGGCGTAGGGATGTGGACGCTTTGCCGGGGTTTGGCCAGACGCAATGCCCAATACAAGGCGGCTCTCGCCGCCGCCGATTCGCCCAGGCTCCACGATACGGACGGCCGAGGCGCGCTTTCAGAACAGCGGCTGTCCGAATTCTGCCGCTTCATGCTAGATACTGCCACAGACCAAACAGCATTCATGGCCTCATTGATCGACTCGGAACGATTGGAAGCACGCCTCTTCGCTTATGCCCGCCTGCGGGAGGAGACGCGGGAGCTGCCGAAACGCAGCTCCATCCTCCTGCGCGACGTCCTCCTGCGCGGGGAAATACGCCGGGGTGAAGCTAGCAGGATACTTGGCGTCTCACCGAGAACCGCGCAAACCGTGATCCGCCATTTGGAGACTGCTGGCTTTCTGCACAGCAAAACGCCAAAAGGACCGATCGGGTTGGTTTTTCCTGTCAACTCAGTAGGAACACTTTTCCCCAATCTCTACCCGGCCGGAGAAACGGACGATCGCTCCATCGGTCGGTGATGCCGTTTCACTTGGCTAAAAGCAATGGCCGAGACATCCCTCGCTGGCTGCTTGCTGTCTTTCGAATTCCTCGACGTGGGCGAGAAGGCCCTTTCGGTTCGCCCAGGAACGCAGACGCTCCCAGGAGAATCCTTTCGGTAGCTCCACCTCCGGCAAGGCGGAGAATTCCAACCTGCCGGTAAAGCGTCGCAGGTAGAACACGTCCAGGAGCGCCTTTTCCGGAGTCGCGATCTTGAGCCAGGGGTTTTCGGTGGGAAGATCAAAGCCGAAGAACCAGTCGGGCTCGCAGTGATGGAACCCGTAAACTCCCTCTGGGGTATCGATCTTGCGGCTTCTCCCGACCGTCATCGAATAGACGTCTTGAGGCACCTGGGAAATCATCCCGTGAAACGAAAGAGCCGACAGAAGAGACACATAGGAAGGCATGCCGATCAACGGCTCTGCCAAGCTCATCTCGTTAAGCCGGCCTGGGATCACCCAGAAACCACGGACCATTCTCTGAAGGAGCCCCCCTCTGCGGCAAGACGAGACAACACCTTGCTTGCAGCCTTGACCGTCATCCCGCAGATCGCCGCCGCATCCTGTGTCGAGAAGAGCGGCCAACGCAGGGAGGATAACTTGGCGTACACTCGAATCGCGGTCATCGTCCCTCCGGCGACAATCCCTCATCCACCTGTTTCAGCATCCGTTCCCATGCCGTTTCGGAAGAAAATCCGGGCCGGGCACTCGAATCCAGAAACGGCAGCACATTCGCTGCAAAGTCCGAGTACCGGATCGAGGACAAGTTTCGCTTGGCCCCGCCGCTAATTCCGAAGCCACCTCCAGCCGCTTCTCCCGCCGCATCGGAAGGAAGTCGAGATCGAACACGTCCTTGGCCTGGGGCGGAGTCCTTCCGGCCAGCGCCCGGATCTTCTGTTCGATCTCCGTATCGACGGCGCAATGGGGTAGAACCAGAGGAGGATTGTTGTGCGTCACGACGATGTGCGGAGCCACCGTCTCCGCGACCATTCCTGGCTCCCTCCCGGTCCTGCGAAGCTCGATTCCGGTGCGGAGAACGGACCGTCCCTTCCGAGGCGCGATCTTCCATTTCTGCGACGCCCCGTCCTCCTCGATCTGCAACGCGCGTTCGATTCTTGCAAACAGATGGCGCTCCGTTTCTTCACGACCAGAAGCCGTTCCTCTTCTTCCCCTGCTTTTTCCTTCTTCGACAGACGCCTCTGGTTGGGATCATTCTTCCTCGAGCCACCGCCGGATGATTTCTTCCCCGTCGCCTTCGGCTGGCCACCAGCCATGCTCAGGCTCGCCTTCCTCGCCGAGTACCCATTAGGTGCCTCCGGCACGAGCCCCATAGCCGGAGTGCGCGGCAGGCTGATCCGTCCGATCGATCGGGCGAGCGACTCAAAAAACTTTCGGCGTCGTCCTGACTCGCCGTCCGGTTACTGCCATGCGAACCGGTACTTCCGTTCTTGTCGTTGAGTCGGTTTATGGTCCTCCGCTACTGCAATTTTCATGCCGTCCGGCAGTAATACCGCTTGTGCCCGCCCGTATTCGGCGAAGATCGTCTGGAGCCACCGCCCCAGGAATAGGCGATTAAACGTCTCCATCTGCTTCGTTTGGCTGGCTTCGAGAAACCCGAGAGGCCTCCCGACATCCTCGCTGGCGATTGCCATGCCCTTTTTCGTCGATTCCCAGAGGATTGGGAGTTTGACGCGCTGAGCTGTCAGCGCCGTCAGATCATTGATCAATTCAGCCCGCTCGAAATACACCAACTTTTCCCTGTGGACCTGCGTGTTATCGACGACCAGGTAGTCAACCGTATCAAGCAATGTGTCGATTGTTTGCTGTATGTCGCCCAGCCTCTGCTCCTGATCCGACGGAAAGAGCAAGACAGTAACTCGAACACCGTCTGCCAGCACCCTTTCCTCTGCCTTGGCCATGAGCCGCAACACGTCGAGCAGCTCCTCGTACTGGTGTGCCTTTGGGTCGACCAGAGTCACGGCGTGCTTCTCCGCTCCCCCCAGAATCCACGCCAGTTGCGTCTGCCGTTGCTCGTCCGGAGGCATCTGACGCACCCGATCCGAGTGGTTGGTCATGAACGTCCGTTGCTCGTCGTCCAGGTCGTAACCACTCCAATCTACACTGTTGGCCGTCAACCAATCGGCGATCGTTGACATTGTGGTCGACTTGCCGACGCCACCCTTTCGGATGAGCGGCACCAATACCCTGTTTTTGATTTCTGTCACTCTTGTCCTCCCTATTTTCAGTATTCAGTAGCCGAGCCATCCCGGCTCTCCAGGCCGTGGGATGTGATACCGCTTCTTTTCCGGCGGAATGCTCGACTTTCCTTCCATATGGGGTGATCGATCCGACTGTGCAAAAGACGGTGCCCATGGCTTTCCCGTCGGCCGTTCCGGTTGGCCAGCAGAGGAGATCCTCTCCGTCATCCTTTTCTTTCGGATCCAACGCTGAAGCTGTAGATAAGTGGGGCATTTCGAGCCGCTATCCGCCTTCCAGCGCTCTTTTAGACTGCCATGTATCGCCCTGATACTGACACCAGATGCAACCATCTGGGATATCCAAGGCGAGTGCTCGTCAAGTGGTGACACGCGAATTGGTTTTGACCTGACAGCAGCCCTGGCATCGACAGTCAGCCAAGAGTCCGACGCACCGCCCTTAAGAGGTTCACGAGGTATTTTTATCCTCCACAACTGCTTGATTGAAATTTTGACCGCCTCACGAGGATGTTGCGACAACCACTGCTGGATCTCCCGCCACTTCCAGCCTGCCAGTCGCAAAATGATCACCGCTGGGCGCACGGTCGCGCTTTTGGAGTACCTGTCGGACGCGTATTCCTTCTTCTCCCCTTTTCCTCGCCCATCTCCCATGTTTGGCCCAGTTTCTCCCTTGCTCTTCATGTTTTTCCCTCACTTTTCTCGCTTTTTAGTTTTAATCTCCCACTTTTCTGTTTTCGGCCCTCATCCTCGTCACCTCTCTCCCATATGGGGCGATTCATCAGTGAACCCGTCTGAACCACATGTTTTTGTCGGGTTTTCTTGTGCACACTTCCTTTTGCAAGTGGCTCACCTCCAACGCTTGAAAAACACCTAAGAGAGGGGGGCGGGCGGAACAGGAAGGATGGCGCGCCGCCCGCCCCCCCGGAAGAGAAGCGCGCAGGGTACCGGGAAGGGCGAAGACGCGCCGGGGCGAAGCCGAGGATACGCGCGGAGACGGGCCGGACGGACGCGCGCAACGCGACGGAACGAGACCGCCCGAAAGAAGCGTAGCGGGCGCGAGCGAGCAGGACGCGGCGCGCCGGGAAACGGAGGCTGCGCGACGAAAGAGCGAGGACGACCGAATCGGAGGCAACGGCCTACAGGACCAGCCGCCGAACGGGTGCCAACGCCCATGGATGAGGCAACCCGCAACAAGAGCCTGTGGCACTAAGACACGCGGCTACCGCCAGGATGCGGCGGGAGTCCCCAAGTAGGCCCGCATGACGACGCAGCGGCCCATGGGCCGGAGGAACGAGCGCAACCTCCCTCTGATCTGGCGATGGCGGAGGCAACCTGATGTCCGCGCGCCGAATGACGGCGCGCGGTAACCCCCCTCTCCGATCGCCCCTGTGCGTCCGACGTCCTGGACGCGCATCGAACGACGATGCGCGGCAACCTCCCGACCCCTGCGGCAAGCGATCGAGCCACGTCCTGATAGGAACGCAACCAAGATTCGGCTCCGACTGGCGCGACTCCAACCTCCTGGGCGCGCATCGAATGACGATGCGCGGCAATCCAGAGACCCGGTGACAGGCGACTCCAACCTCTTGGGCGCACGTCAAATGATGACGCGCGGCTGCATCAATCAAGCGTCCGGATCACACCGGCTGCGGGAACGCCCTAATGGGCGAGCCGAAACACTCACGGACTATCGGGTGACCGGCGCACGTCCGATGAACCTAGGATTGGCAATGCGGGTCGGCAGGCAAGCCC
>JAQUAR010000171.1 GCA_028687155.1 Methylacidiphilaceae bacterium
AGCCTTTTGCAAGGGAGCCATCTTGACGAAAGCGGTCGTCTTCTCCGAAGCGGCGACCAGTTCCTCTTCGGAAAGCTTCTCGATCTCGAAGCCACGCAAGATCCCTTTGATCTCCAGGCCGACCCAGTCACAGATCCGTGCGGTCACGATCTCGTTGTCCCCGGTGATCACCTTCACCTCGACCCCCGACTTCTGCAGTGCCTGGATCGCGGGGCCCGCGTCGTGTTTCGGCGGATCCAGAAAGGCGATAAAGCCGCAAAATGTGAGGTCGCTCTCGTCCGCAGAGGTCACCGTCGAGCCCACCCGCTCAGGCAACTGCTTGTAAGCGACCGCCAGGACTCTCATCCCGTCGCGGTTGAGCTCGTCGCGCAAGGTCAAGGCGTGACGCTTCATCTCTTTGCAAAAGGGGACGATCACCTCCCCTTCTTTCACCTCGCTGCAGATCCGGATCATCTCCTCGACGGCCCCCTTGGTGATCAGCAAGTCTCGTCCTGTGGAGGTCCTGCGCGCCACAACCGACATGCGCCGCCGCTCGAAATCGAAGGGAAGCTCGTCGACTTTCTGAAATTGGGGGATCAGCCGCGTCCCGATCTCGCGCTGTTCGAGGACCGCGGCGTCGAGGAGGTTGCGAAGGCCGCTCTGATAGTAGCTGTTCAGGTAGGCATACTCCAACACCTCCTGGTTTTCTTCGCCCTCGAGGTCCAGGAAACGCTCCAGGATGATCTTGTCATGGGTCAAGGTGCCCGTCTTGTCGGTGCAGAGCACGTCCATCGCTCCGATGTTTTGAATCGCATTGAGCCGCTTGGTGATCACCTTCTTGCGGGAAAGACTGATTGCCCCCTTCGCCAAGGCCCCTGTGACGATCATCGGCAACATCGCCGGAGTCAGCCCAACGCCGATGGCGAGCGCAAAGAGAAATGCCTCGGTCCAATTCCCTTTCGTGAATCCGTTGAGTAAGAGTACGATCGGGATCATGGTGCCGATCACCTTGACCAGCAGCCAACTCACCCGGCTGACACTCTGATCGAAGCTGGTCGTTGCCCGATAACCGCGGATCCCCTTGGCCAGCGCACCAAAATAGCTCGACGGACCGGTTTGCAAGGCGACGGCCGTGCCCGTGCCGGAGATTACGTTAGTTCCGAGAAAGGCAATGTTCGGAAGGCCGAAGACATCAACGGGGCGTTCCACCCCGCCCGCCGGACTCATGGCAAAATCAAACTTTTCCACCGGGAAGGACTCTCCGGAAAGAGCCGCCTGACTCACAAAAAGATCCCGGGTGGCGAGGAGCCGCACGTCGGCGGGGATCATATCGCCAGCCGAGAGATGGATAATGTCGCCAGGAACGATTTCGCGCAGAGGAATCTCTCGGCCCCGAGCCATCTCGGGAGCCGGAAGACCATCTTCCGGCTCTGTCCAGCGCCGTCGAACCATGGCGGTCGTGCGGACCATCGCCTTGAGCTTTTCGACCGCACGGCTCGACTCGAACTCCTGAAAGAAGCGGAGAAGAACGCTCACCGCGATCATCAGGCCCATGATGAAGACGCCGTACCGCTCTCCTAGCCACCCGGCCATTACGGCCATGAAGGACAAGAGAATCGCGAAAGGATTGAGGTAGCTCCAAAGGAGCATCTGCGCCCAGTTCGGCGGCTTCTCGGAATGGACTTCGTTATGCCCGTGCTCTTCCAGCCGCCTCTCCGCTTCCTCCTCTTCGAGCCCGGCATCCGACGTACCCAACTCCTGCAAGAGATCGGAGACCGGTGTCCGGCTCAGAGACCACAGGCGTCGGGCGATCGCCTTTTCCGTCTCGCGCAGAGCGGATTCCTTGGCACGCTCCTTGCTTTTCCTCCGTTCAAGGATCGAATACCAAAGCGCCAAAGGAAGACCCGCGATCCGGCGGTAGATCGATTCGGTCGGATTGGTCGGGGCTCTGCTCATGGGTCGGTTCCGCTCGCCCGGCGGCCGCGCTCCGTCGGCACTCGGGCAATCCCGTCCGCGCTCTCGGAACGAGAACAGAAGGCTGCGAAGGCATCCCCTCTTACCCAAACCCTTTACAAGAGAAAAGCAAAAGTCTTCTTTCCCGCGCACTCCCACGGCAAGCGGCTGCCCCTTCTCTTGCTCGCCTGTCTCACAAGCGTTCTCCTGCGGCTAGCGCCAGAGGTGCCACCGGAGAAAATCCCTTCTGCCACCCGAATCCCGATTCCCGGTCCTTGCCGAAACGGGTTAGCGCGGACTGGAAAGGTTTGGCTCCTGCTCCGGAATTGCGTCGCACGCGGCCAGCCAAACCGTCGCCGGGCTGTCGCTCGGCGCCCGGTAGTCTCCCCTGGGGGAAAGAGAGCCTCCGGAGCCGACCTTCGGAGCGTTTGGAATGCAGCTCCGCTTGAATTGGCTCTCAGCAAAAAACCGTCGCAAAAAGAGGCGCAGCCACCCTTTGATTTCGGCAATCGACCATTGCGGCTGCGCCGGCTCTCCGCTTGGCCAGGACCCGTGGTTGCGATCGTGCCATGCGGTCCATGCCAGGAAGGCGACCTTCGCCGGACGGTAGCCGAAACGAAGAATGTAATAGAGATGGAAGTCCTGCAGGGAATACGGCCCGACGACCGCTTCGGACCGTTGCTCGGGCTGATCTCCATTGCCCCCGGGGATCAGCTCCGGGCTGATCTCGGTCGCCAGAATCTCCCAAAGGAGGGCGCTCGTCTCCGCTCCCAGCGCCTCCCGCTCGGCTTCCCACGCGATCAGATGCCGGATCAGTGTCTTGGGCACACTCGCATTGACATGGTAATGGGCCATCTGGTCGCCCACTCCGTACGTGCACCAGCCGAGGGCCATCTCGCTCAGATCGCTTGTCCCCACGACCAGCGCATCCTGGACGTTGGCCAACCGGAAGAGATGGCTCGTCCTCTCCCCCGCCTGGACATTTTCGAAGGTCGTATCGTAAACCGCCTTTCCCTGGGCCGCAGGGTGGCCGATATCTCGGAGCATCTGATTGCAACTGGGCCGAACGTCGATCTGGTGCGCGGTACAGCCCAAGGCGGCCATGAGCTTGACTGCCTGTGCCAAGGTCCGTTCGCTCGTTCCAAAGGAGGGCATCGTATAGGCAAGGACGTTACTTCGCGGCAACCCGAGCCGATCCATCGCCCGGCAGGTCACGAGCAGCGCCTGGGTCGAATCGAGCCCACCCGAAATTCCTAGCACCGCCTTTTGGAGGCCGGCCGCCTGCAAGCGCGTCGCCAGACCTTGAACTTGGATCTGGTAGATTTCTCGGCACCGCTCTTCTTTACGTCGCAGATCGCTGGCCACGTAAGGAAAGCGCTCGTAGACGCGCTCCAGCGGGAGCACCCCTTCTCGGCGAAGGTCCGCCCGAAAGGGGATGCGCCGAAAGTCTTCGATCCGGTCTCGATGTTCAACGCGGCATTGCGCAAAGGTCCCTTGACGGCGGCGATCGACTGCCAGCCTCTCCAAGTCGATCTCGGCGGTGACGACCTGGTTGACATCCAAGAAGCGTTCGGTTTCGGCCAGTCGGCTTCCGTTCTCGTAGATCATTCCGTGTCCGTCCCAAGCGAGGTCGGTCGTCGATTCGCCCCATCCGGCCGCGGTATAGAGATAGGCGGCAAGACAGCGAGCCGACTGGTTGCTCACCAGTTCGCGGCGATAGTCATCCTTGCCGATCGTGATGTTCGATGCGGAAAGATTGATCAACACGGTCGCCCCGGCCATCGCCGCGTAGGAAGAAGGCGGAATCGGAACCCAAAGGTCTTCGCAGATCTCCACCGCGAAGACAAAGAGAGGTTCGTCCACCGCCGCAAAGAGAAGGCGGCTGCCGAAAGGGACTGCGTCCCCACCCAGGAGAATTTCCCGCTCCCGGGCATTTTCAGCCGGAGCAAACTGACGAAGCTCGTAAAATTCCCGATAGTTCGGCAAGTAGGTCTTTGGGACGATTCCCAAGATCTGGCCGCGGTGGACCACCGCAGCACAGTTGTAGAGAGCCCCATTGACCTCCAGGGGCAGGCCTACGACCGCCATGACGGACAAACGGAGGGACGCCTCCCGAATCCGCAGGAGAGCGTCCCGACACGCCTCGAGGAGAGCAGCCTGTCCAAAGAGATCCTCGCAGGAGTAGCCGGAAAGGCCCAACTCCGGAAAGACGGCCAGCACGGCATGCCGCTCGCCCGCCTGCTCCAGCAGAGCAATCGTCTGTTCCGCATTCGCCAAGGGATCGGCGATCCGAACCACCGGGATTCCGACTGCGACGCGGATGAACCCGTGATTGTAGAAATTAAAGAATTCCACGCTTCCCCGTATCAGGGAAGCATCGCAAAGGGCGGCTGAGTGAGGAAGGGTTTTTTCTTGGGAGGAGCTTCTTCCTTGTCGGGACTCACGCTGCTTCTACCGGTGGCCGCCCCCTCCGTGAAACCCTCCACCTCCGCGAAAGCCCCCGCCTCCTCGATACCCGCCAAACCCTCCTCCCCGGTATCCGCCGTAGCCACCGCCTCGATAGCCACCGCCCGTAAATCCACGAAAGCCACCTCCAAAATTTCGTCCGCCTGCCAAGGCTCCTCGGAACGTGCCGGCCCCACTCCGCATTCCGCCGGTACGTCCCCCCGCAGCCCCCC
>JAQUAR010000172.1 GCA_028687155.1 Methylacidiphilaceae bacterium
TGATGGGCATTCTCCCCGTTATTTCCACTGGTGAAGGTGGAGATGACCACCAGATTGCTCGGATCATTCGGGCTTCTGCCATCCAGGCGGGCTACGCTCTTTTGAACGACATGATGGCAATTCCAGAGGTCCGGGCGCTGCTCGGCCTCTTGCGCTCCTTTGCGGACACCCCGAGGAAGGATCGCCTGGACCTGAAAGAGCGTCGTCCGATCGCGCAAAGCCCCATCCCGATCGACGACCTCCTCCCACTTCCTTCTTGGCACCTGCCCGCGCTCCATCAGCGCGACCCCTTCCTTGCCGACGGCGAGCAGAGCCAGCGCCCGTGTCGTCGGATTGCGAGCCAGTGCAGCCAGAAATTGTGGCCGCGTCCGGTTGTACTCTCGTACGATCTTTCGGTAAGTCTCCCCGTGGCGGTCGAGGGTCCGAACCCGCACCTTTTCAAATGCGATGCCGGGAGCGGCGGGCGGGGTTTCCCGGATCCGTTCGACCGTTCCAATCTCTTCCAGGCCCTGTAGCATCGTTTGGACCTTCCTCTGCATGCCGGGGGAAGGCTCGATCGGTGGGCGATAGCGAGTTTTGCGCATAAACCTGGCGCGGAGACGCTCCTTTCTCTCTGTTAGGCGATCGGGTCTCTCGGCGCATCCGGTCTTTCTGCTCGACATCCCATGCGGAAGGTTCTTCATCGTTGCATCGCCCGCGGCCGAGGGGAGGAGGGTGCGGTGAGGCCTGCCGAACCGGGTGCTCTTTGTACCAAAGGATGGAGTGGCTGGAAGGAGAATCGAGATGGGGAAGATCGTCTTGTCGTCGGAAAGGTCGTCTGGATCCGCTACGACTGGGTCGTGGTTACGCGGAAAATTCCTCGGCGGTCTCTTCGTCTTGCTGCCCGCGGTGCTGACCCTTTGGGTGCTCCAGCTTGTTTACGGGATTGTCAACCGTCCGGCGGATGCGTTTCTAGTCCTTCTGGTGAAGGCACATCTTCTGCCTGGCTCCACCTTCATCCTGCAGCACCTCGGAGGGCACATTCCGGGGGCAGGGTTCGTAACCAGCCTGCTCGTCGTGCTCCTCGTCGGCATTGCGGCAGGGAACTTCGTCGGCTCCTCTCTGCTGCGAGCAGTGGAACGAGTCGTGGAGCGAGTTCCGCTCGTCAGCCTCGTCTATGGGACGGCAAAACAGACCGTGGATGCCCTGCGGAACCTGAGAGGCTCCGAAACGAAAACCTTCCAATCGAGCCCCGTAGTTTACGTATCACTCTCGGAGCCTGGGCCGAGATTGTTGGGTTTCGTCACCGGTCGTACGGAAGCCAAATCGGGCGACCGACCGCTTTGCACCGTATTCATTCCGACCTGCCCCACGCCTTTCACCGGGTTCTTGGTGGTGGTGCCGGAGGACGCGCTGGCCACCGCGCCCGAGTTTTCCTACGAAGACGTGCTCAAGCTCTGTTTTTCGTACGGACTGATTAACTCTTCCAAGGCAGGGTCAGCAGCCCAATCAGAACCGCGGCCAGGCCAATCCGGTACCAGGCAAAGGGGATGAAAGTGTGACTTTGGACGTAACGCAAGAGCCACTGAACAGAGGCGAATCCGGTGATTCCCGAGACGACAAAGCCGATGAGGAGAGTGCTCCAAGAGTCCGAAGGTAGATTGTGGAAAAAATGGGTCTCCTGGACCAAGGAAAAGAGGCTCGCCGCGAACATGGTCGGGATGCCCAGGAGGAAGGCGAACTCCGTGGCCGCCGGCCGATTGACTCCGAAGAGCAGCGCTGTAAGAATGGTGGCTCCCGATCGGGAAAGACCCGGAAAGACGCCGGCGAGCACTTGCGCAATCCCCACCGCGCACGCGGTCATCCAGCCGATTTGACTGGTCGTTATGAGGGAGCGTAAGCGGCGCTCCGCGAGAAAAATCCAAAGAGCGCCGACCAAGACGGCCAGAAGCACCGGGGTGAGCTGGTCGGGGAGCCTCCAACCCGCTTTCTTCACAGCAAGCCCGAAGATCGAGGTGAGGAAAAAGGCGGTGGCAAGCTTGAGGGAGTAATCCAAGTTTTCCGGATTGCGGATCCCGACGACCAGGCTGACGATCTTCCTCCAATAGAGCAGGGTCACCGCGAGCACGGCTCCCAGCTGGATGAAAATGTTGAAGGTCTCCGAGCGGGCCCCCAGCCAATGCTCGGTGATGAGCAGGTGTCCGGTACTGGAAATGGGCAGGAATTCGGTGAGGCCTTCGACGACCCCCAAGAGGGTGCTTGCCAAAAAGTCATTCATAGTCGATGCGGATCCGTCCATCGTCTCGAGGGCGAGAACGCCTTAGCCTGCCTGGCTTACCGAGTCCCTACTACAGCCTGGCTCAAAGCGGCTGGACCGAGGGCGTCGGTGGAGCCGATTCCTTTACTTGCCGGAAGCCATAGTTGAAGAGGACGGTGGCATCTCTCCACTTATCCGGACTGTGCAGGAGGATCAACAAAAGAGGATGGCCGTCGCGTTGGCAGGCGGCGGCATAGGTATGACGCGCCGCGCTCGTCCAGCCGGTTTTCGCGGGGCCCATTCCCGCATATTTCCCCAAGAGACGATTATGGTTGTGGAGAATGCGTAGCTGACTCCCGCTTCGGGTGGCTACCGTGCGGGTGATGAGGATTTGCCGCAAGGAGGGGACGTTCAAAACGGCCTGGAAGATGCGTAGCAGATCCCGTGCCGTCGTCATCTGACCTTCCTGGTATGAAGCCAAGCCGTGAGGATCGATGAAATGCGTGTGGAGAGCGCCCAACTCCCAGGCTTTTCGATTCATCTGGTGCACGAAGGCGGGGACGGAGCCGGCCGTAGAGCGGGCCAGGACGAGGGCCGCATCGTTGCAGGAGCCGACCAGCAGATCCTGAACGAGCTCTGCCACGGACACCCGCTGTCCGACGCGCAACGGGACGTGGGAAGGCTCGACCGCCGTGTCCTGTGGCAGGACGGTGACAAACCCCCGCAATCCCGTCTGCTCATAGACCAGGAGTGCCGTCATCAGCTTGGTCGTGCTGGCGGGAGCCAGCGGAGCATCCAGGTTTCGAGCAAAAAGAACGCGGTTGCCGATCGGATCGTAGAGAAGTGCCGCCGTCGCTTCCACTAGTCGATCGGCTTCCCATTCGTTATCGACCTCAAGGGAGGAGTCCGTCCTTGCGTGCCGGTGATGGCGGGAAGCAGCCGAAAGATCGGCGCCGCTACCGAGCCAGAGAGCAGAAACTAAAGCCAGAAGGAGAGGGAGGCTCGTTCGTCTCGCCATATCAATGCTCTTCCGCTATGGGACACGCAACTTTCGGACACCCATCTTTCCGTAGGGAAAGGCATCCTGCATAGGACACCCTTCGGGCGCCCGGTCCGTCAAGGCGGTGGGGACGCAATGAACGTATCGTTGTCCGGCAGGCTTCTGGCTGTCCAGGAAATTCTCCGAGGGTTTCTCTCTCGGTCGGAGCTGGTATGCTCCGACCGAGAAGTCCTTACCAAGCCTCGGCGTGGCCGATTACGACACGAAACCGAAGCCTGCGTCATCCCAGCTTGTAACGGAGCCTCTTCTTGTGACGATTCTCGCGCCTACGCTTCCGGCGCTTATGCTTGTTCATCTTTGCCTTGCGGCGTTTCTTGAGCGAACCCATGCGGATTAGTCCTTCTTGCCCCTTCCAGCCGATCAGTAGATGACTTTGTTGAGCGGGTATTCGATAATTCCCTCCGCGCCCAGCTCCTTAAGTCGCGGGATCAGGTCACGGACCTGACTTTCATCGAGAACGGTTTCCACGGCAAGCCACTCGCCGTCGGCGAGCGGGGAAACCGTCGGCTTTCGGAGCGCGGGCAAAATGCCCAGCACCTCCGCGATCCCGTCTTTGGCTACGTTCATCTTCAGCCCCACTTTCTCTTCGCCGCGAAGGGCGGCCAAGAGCAGCAAGGCTAGAGACTCCAACTGCTTCCGTCGCTCAGCATCCGCCCAGACGGAATGGGAGCAGATGAACTGCGGATAGCTTTGCAGCACCGTGTCGACGATGCGCAAATTGTTTGCCCGGAGCGAAGAGCCAGTTTCCGAAATGTCGACGATGGCATCCACGAGCTCGGGCACCTTGACCTCTGTGGCGCCCCAAGAGAATTCTACCTCCGCCTGGACGCCGTGGCGCTCTAAGTAGCTGGAGACCAGACGAACTGCTTCGGTGGCAATCCTCTTGCCGTTCAGTTCGTTGGGTGATCGGATCGGCGAGCTTTCATGGACGGCGAGTACCCAGCGCACGGGAAGCCGCGTCGAACGATTGTAGGGCAACTCGCATACAACCTGAACGGAGGATTCGCTTTCCAGGATCCAATCCATTCCGGTGATGCCGCAGTCGAGGAAGCCCTGAGCGACGTACCGAGCCAATTCCTGCGGTCTGACGAGGCGAACCTCCATTCCCGGGTGATCGATGTAGGGCCGATAGCCCCGGGACGATCGGCTGACGGAGTAGCCGGCTCGACGGAAGAGCTCAATGGTCGCCTCCTCCAGGCTGCCTTTGGGAAGGCCGATCCTTAGCTTTGCCTCACTCATTTGAAAAGAGTGGCGATGCTACGAAGGAACGGGCGCCTCTGTAAAGTGGTTTTCTTCACGCGGGCCCTTC
>JAQUAR010000173.1 GCA_028687155.1 Methylacidiphilaceae bacterium
GATGTCGATGAAATATACGCCACCAATATCGTGGGTACGCGGCATTTGCTGCAAGCCCTGGTGGACGAGAACGTCGCTCCGACCTCGGTCCTTCTGGCCAGCAGCGCCAACGTCTACGGCAACCAGCAAGGCGGCATGATCGGCGAAACCGCGGCCCCCCATCCGGCCAACGACTATGCGGTCAGCAAGCTGGCCATGGAATATGTGGCCCACCTTTATGCCACCCGCCTGCCGATCATCATCACGCGCCCGTTCAACTATACCGGGGTTGGGCAGTCTCCCTCCTTTCTAATCCCCAAGATCGTCGAACATGTTCGACGCCGGGCGCCGGAAATCGAGTTGGGCAATCTCGACGTTGCGCGGGATTTTTCCGACGTTCGCTCCGTGGTGGATGCCTATGCCCGACTGCTGACGGCGCCCGGCGCTGTCGGTGGGACGTTCAACATCTGCTCCGGCCAGGCTTACCCGCTCCGTCAGGTTCTGGACTTGTGCGAGCGGATTACCGGGCATGCGATGCGCATTCGCGTCAATCCGGCCTTCGCCCGGGCCAACGAAGTGCGCACCCTGTGCGGCGACAAAACGCACCTGGAACAGGTTATCGGCCCGGTCGCCATGCCGCCTCTGGAAGAGACGTTGCGATGGATGCTGCAGGCCTGAGCCCCTCCATCACCCTGGCCATCGACGCGCTGTCTCCCAATTTGACCGGCATAGGACGCTATTGCTGGGAACTGTGCACGCGCCTGCCCGGGCAGGAGGAGCTGGATCGGGTCCACTTTTATCGCGATGGAACCATGCCAAGCGATCCTGCGGTTTTTCTGCGCGCCCGCTTGCCCTGGGTTACGCGTTTGCGACGGCATCGCTGGGCACGCAAACTGCAACGCAGCTCCTTGCAGCGCCGCATGAGGGACAGCCTGTTCCACAGTCCGAACTTCTTTTTGCCGCCCATGGCCGAAGACGGCATTATCACGGTGCACGACCTGTCGGTATTCCGCTATCCGGAAACCCACCCGCCCGAACGGGTGCGGCAATTCGAACGGCAATTCGAACGCACCTTGCGCAAGGCGTCGCATATTCTGACAGACAGCGACACGATGCGACAGGAAATCATCGCCTATACCGGCTTTCCCACCGACCGGGTGACGACAACCTATATGGGCGTTTCCGACCGTTACCGCCCCTATGCCGCAGAGGACATCCGTTCGGTTCTGGCGGCGGAAGGTCTGGAGCCGGGGCAGTACGCCCTGTGCGTTTCAACGCTGGAGCCCAGAAAACGCCTGCACGCGCTGCTCGGCGCCTGGAAGCGTTTGCCGGAAGGGCTGCGTCGCGAATGCCCCTTGGTGCTGATCGGCGCGCGCGGATGGGCCAACGAAGCCCTGATGCGGGATATTGCGATCGCTCGCCGGGAAGGGTGGTTACGCCTGCTGGGTTATGTCGCGGAAGACGCCTTGCCTTTCTTCTATGCCGGAGCACGGCTTTTTCTGTATCCGTCCATTTATGAAGGGTTCGGGTTGCCGCCCATCGAAGCCATGGCCTGCGGGGTGCCGACAATTGTGTCCGATACGTCCTGCCTGCCGGAAGTCACCCGCGGTGCATCCATGCTGGTATCCCCCGATGACGGGCCGGCCTTTGCCGAGAAAATCGAAGAAGCGCTAACGGCTACCGCCTGGCGCACGAGCGCCATCAATCAGGGGCGACGGGTGGCGCAAGAGTATAGCTGGGATGCATGCATTGATCGAACGATCGACGTCTATCGCCGGCAATGGGCCTGCCGGTGACCGGTTGCTTCGCCAATCGGACCTTCGCACCCAAGATGACAAAAGCGAAGGAGCGATTATAAGAGCCGCCCGATTGGTGCGGTATGATCGCATGGAAACGGGACAACAGACCGAGGCGCAGAAGCCTCAAAGGAAATGCGTAATGAAAAGCATGAAGCCGCGATCTCTCGATGCAACAGGCAGCGTTCGGTTTGCCATCCTGACTCTTCTCTGCTCGGCGTCTTTATCCGGTTGTGCTATCAAAAGCGCGGCGGGCCCCTCCACCGGTGCCATCCGCAATGCCTCGGCCATGTCGGTCTCCGACGCGGGCATTCAGATCATCAATGTGACTGACGATGTCGCACGCCGCATCATTGCGCATGACCGTCCCGTCCTCTTTTCCGACAATCCGGGTGATGGAGCCCCTATCGGGTCGATCATCGGCAAGGGCGATGTACTGGACATCGGCTTGTGGGAAGCACCTCCAGCTGCGTTGTTCGGTTCCGCTGGAGGAGACCCCCGCCTTACCTCGTCCGGCTCGACGGCTCGAGGCACGTCCCTGCCCGAGCAAATGGTGGATACGGACGGGTGCGTCACCATTCCGTTCGTCGGTCGGCTGAGGGTAGCCGGGAAAACCCCTCAGCAAGTGTCGCACGAAATAGTCGCACGCCTTGCCGGTAAGGCGCATCAACCGCAAGCCATCATCAGGATCATCCGCAACTCCAGCATGAACGTCACAGTCGTCGGCGATGTCACAAGAAGCGACCGTTTTCCTTTGACCCCGAAAGGCGAGCGACTGCTCGATGTCTTGGCCGGAGTCGGAGGGGTCAAATCTCCAATAAGCAAAACCGTCATTCAGATCACACGGGGCAATGACGTGACTTCCTTGCCTCTGGAAACCATAATACGGGATCCACGCCAAAATATCCGCTTGGAAGCGGACGATGTGATAACGGCCCTGTATCAGCCCTATACGTTCACCGTTCTCGGTGCGACCGGACAGAATGCCGAAATTCCCTTTGAGGCGACCGGGCTTTCCTTGTCCCAGGCTCTGGGCCGAGCCGGCGGCCTTCAGGATCAGCGGGCCAATGCGCGCGGTGCCTTCCTTTTCCGTCTGGAAGATCCGTCGGCACTGGATCCATCAATTGCAGAGAATGCACGAAAGACCCCGGACGGGAAAATTCCTGTCATTTACCAAATAGACATGAAGAACCCGTCAATATTCTTCTCTTCACAAAACTTCCCCATTAGAAACAAAGACGTTATATACGTATCCAATTCGTCTATGGCTGACATGCAGAAATTCACAAATATTATATCGTCACTTGTATTCCCAATGGTTTCCGTAGCGAATACTAATATTGTCAAATAGATTAATCCAAGAGAATAAACTCCAAAGAGACGCTTTCCGATCCATATAATTACATTTTGGTTTCCCCAATTTTCAACAACAGCCTACGAAAGATATCTATATGCTTCTAAGGGATACCATATAGATATCCAGTTGCTATCCGGATATCCGGTAGCTATCGGTTAGCTTCCTCGAAGGGAGTCCCGTTCCATGCCCACCATTGCGTTCGTCAGCCCGAAAGGCGGCGTCGGAAAGACCACGGCCGCCCTCCTCCTCGCCACGGAGCTTGCCCGCGGTACGCGGGTTACCGTCGTCGATGCCGATCCCAACCATCCGATCCAGAACTGGAGCAAAGGCGCCGACCTCCCCGAAACCCTATCCGTCGTCGCCGATGCCGATGAGGACAGCATTATCGACCGGATCGAGGACGCGGCGGCCGACACGCCCTTCGTCATCGTCGACCTCGAAGGAACCGCCGCCAAGATCGTGCTGCTGGCCGTCAGCCAGGCGGATCTGGTGATCATACCGATGCAGGGATCGCAACTGGATGCCGAGCAGGCCGGGCGGGCCATTCGGGTATTGCGCCAGCATGAGAAGATGACGGGGCGGGCCGTTCCTTTCGGCATCCTCCTGACCCGCACCAGCCCGATCATCCGCACACGCACCATGAACCATATCCAGACCGGGCTCGAAGAGGCCGGAGTGCCCGTGTTCGCGACCCAACTGAACGAGCGCGAAGCCTTCCGGGCGATGTTTTCCTTTCGCCAGACCCTGGAAAAGCTCGACGTGCATGAGGTGACCAATCTCGACAAGGCGATCGCCAATGCCGAGCATTTCGCCGTCGAGGTCGTGCAGCGCCTGCGGGACGGCACCCGCAAGCCCGCCCCGCGCCGGGAGACAGCCCAATGAGCCGCGCCAACCCCTTCGGCGACCTCGACGATTTCACGCCGGAAGCCGCCGCCAAGCCCGTTCCGGTGCAGGCGATCGAGCGCATTGCGGAAACGAGCGGCTTTCCCAGCCGCAAGGCTCGGGAAGACAAGGCCGAAGCCGCGCCCGCCCCGTCGCTTCTGCCGGATGAGCCCCGGATGCATGTCCAGCGCCGCCATCGCACGGGCCGCAACCGCCAGATCAACATCAAGGCGACCGATACGACGATCGCGAGTCTGTATCGCATCGCCGACGAACTGGATCTGCCGCTGGGAGCCGTTCTGGAACGGGCGCTTGATGCCCTGGAACGACAGGCGAAAGACGCGGCTTCCCGTTAAACGGGCGGGTTGCGCTATCCGGTAGCTACTCGATAACATGGATGATAGCTACCAGATAGCTATCCGATAACCTGAAGCTATTCGGTAGCTACCGGATAGCCTCCTTACCCATCACCGGATCGGCCTGATCCAAGGCGGGCCTTTTCGCCGTTCGGCAGCCGCATGCTCCCGTCGGGGAGCACTCGCGCCGCATTGCGGCGCGTTGGGAGCAAGCCTTG
>JAQUAR010000174.1 GCA_028687155.1 Methylacidiphilaceae bacterium
CCGGAATCGGTCGCCCGGCTCCTACTTCCGTCCTGGACGCGGTACCAGAATAGCGGTTCGGGAACCATCTCCAGCCGGAGGCCGGAGAGAACCGCTTCGGCAAAGAGTTCCCAATCCTCGAATGCGACTCCGTAATCGGTCGAATAGCCGCCGATCCGCCAGAACGCTTCCCGCCGCCAGAGCGCATTGGCGTCGCCAAAGGCATTGTAGAAAGCACCGGATCCCACCGCTCCGCCAAGCGGGATCCAGAGCCGCTTGAGCGCAAGAGGGGGCTCCCTTCCTTCGAAGAAGCTCAAGGCGCACGTCATCACGTCTGCTCCGCTTCGGAGAACTGCGTGCACCAGCGTTTCGACGAGCGGTGGACGGGCGATGTTGTCGTCGTCCATGAAGAGAAGGAATTCTCCCTTGGCCTCGCGGGCGGCCCGGTTCCGGGCGGCTCCCGGGTAGAGATTGGGCTGGCGGATGATCCGCCAGCCGTGGGGCTCGAACTGCGCCGGGAGACCATCTAGGAACGATTGCGCCTCGGGATCTGGACTGCCATCGTCCACGAGCACGACCTCGAGGTTCGGATAGGTCTGCGCGCGGATCGAATCGAGCGCCTGGGCCAGCATTTGCGGCCGGTTGTAATGCACCAGGCAGACGCTGACGAGCGGGCGCTCTTCTGCCCGGGGTACGGGCTGAATCTGCTTCCGGCCTCCGACATCGCGCAGCAGGGAGAGCCAGTCCGCTTCGACGGTCGCATGATCCCACGCCAGCGACGCGGGGCGTATGCCATGGGTGAGCGCTTGGGCGATTCGGTCGGCGAGAGGCTGGGGAGCAGGCTCGCAAAGATGGACCCGGTGTTCTTCCGGCGGAATCATTTCCGGGATCCCGCCGACCTTCGAGGCGAGGAAAGGGATGCCAAGGCTCAAACACTCGAGAACGGTGTAGGGAGAGTTCTCCGCAAGAGAAGGCATGACAGCCAAGGTTCCGGGGCTTTGGAGGAAGGAGACGGCCTCGTCGCGATTTTTGTCGGTCCATATCTCCACCGGCAATCCCCAGCGCGCGGAACGCTCCGCAATGTAAGAGCGGGAATCGAGCCCGCCGGGGAGCAGCAGTGGGCGGCCGAGAAAAACGATCCTTTCGAGCCTCCTCCGCTCCTCCTCGCCCAAACAAGAGATTGCATCGCAAAAGAGCTTCAGGCCCTTGCGCATCTCGAAGCGCCCGAAAAAGACCACACGCCGGACGGGTTGCCGCTCCGGAGCGGATCCTGTGCCCGCTCGCAACTCCGCGGGCATCAGGTTGGGGATCACGTGCGCGCGCCCGCTCGAGATCTCCCATTGATGGGATCGCATCCATTCGAGCAGCCAACGGCTGGGGCTGACGATTCGATCGGCCCGGCGGACGCACTCGCGCTCCATGAAGTCGAGGTCGACGTACTCCTGACCGTCGGGCAGTTGCTGGTTGGCTTCGAGAGCCCAAGCAGTCGGGCCGTGGGCGTTGACGACGACGGGAAGGCCTTCGTAGGCTAATCCTTGACCCTTGGCGAGCAGTACGTAGTACGCCAACCCCAACCATTCCGGAAAAATGGCCACGTCGAAGTCCCGCGCGCGCTCCCGCAGCCAATGATGGACGCGCCAAGCCCTGCAGCGGCAGGAGGGGCTTCCAGCGCGGGGAACGCTCCCTCCGCTTCGTCGGTGAGCGGCAGAAGGGCGACGGAGCGTTTCCGATAAAACTCGATCCAGGGGTCGAGCGGCGCATCGTCCTTCCCATCGAGCGGGATGTAGGCGACGGAAACCGTCGCGCCGGCTTGTGCGCAGCGCATCGCCAGCGTGGAAAAGGCGGTGCCGATCCCGCCGTTGCGATACGGGCCGTGAATCTCCGGGGTTACGATGAGCAGCCGGAGACCGGAAAGCATGGAGGCATCCGGAGGTCCGGAGAGGGCGCCTTCCCTGTTGGGCTCTGGTTCTCCGGTTGACATGGGTAAGAATGGGCGAACTTCCCTCAAGGGCGGTCAGGGGGCGGTCCGAAGCGGGAAGGGGATGATGTTCTGGCCCCCTTAGCGCCGTAGGAGCCTCTTTCGCATCCTGCGCACGTTTTCCTCCCATTGCCTTAGCCGAAGCCTCAGGCGGTAGCTCCGCGAGCGGTGAATGCGGGCAAGCTCATCCCGCGCCTGCCGCAACTCCTCTTCCCTGTGGTTGAGGGCGTCTTGCGCTCGGTCCCTCTGCCCGCGGATGGCCTCCAGCTCCTGGCAGAGCGCTTCGGCTTGAGCGAACTTTCCCTGGAAAAGCAGGAGCGCTCCCGCGAGGGAGGGATAGGCCCCTTGATAAGGACGGAGCGCCCGAAGCTTTCCGGCGGCAAGGTTGCCGCTCCCGAACATTCCGTCCGCGCTTCTCCTGTACCAGAACAGAGGTTCCGGAACCATTTCGAGCGAGAAGCCGGCAAGAACAGCGCGCGCGAAGAACTCCCAGTCCTCGGCGATTACGCCCCGATCCTCGCTGAAGCCGCCGAGCGCTTCAAAGGCATCCCGCCGGACGAAGGCGTTGGCATCGCCAAAGAGATTAAAGGGGATGCTCAGCGAAAGAGCGGGACCCAACGGCGCAAAAATATAGTGGTTCCTCCCCTCGGCGCCAATGGCCTCGTTCCCCTTGAAATCTCTCTGGGCCGTGGTCAGGATCGCCGCGCTGGTCCGCAGGGCGACTCGGACGAAGGTCGAGATTTCGTGGGGCTCGGCAAGGTTGTCGTCGTCCATGAAGAGGAGAAACTTGCCCTTGGCCTCCCGGGCAGCCCGGTTCCGGGCGGCTCCCAGGTAGAGATTGGGCTGGCGGATGATCCGCCAGCCGCGCTTCGCAAACTCGGGCTCGATCCTGTCGAGGAAGGCCGCCGCCTCCGAGGTCGCGCTCCCATCGTCGATGAGGACGACCTCGAAGTTGGGGTAGTCCTGGGCGTGGAGCGAGTCTAACGCCTGGGCAAGGAGCGCCGGCCGATCATGATGGACGAGGCAGACGGTGACTTTGGGGCGATCGGGTTTTTCGGGGTTTTGATCCGAAGCGTCCCGCGACGAAAGCCCTTCCAGCCAGCGGCCCCACTCATCCCGAACCAGGCACGGGTCGGGCGCCGGTGGGAGAGCCGCTGCGCCCGAACCCAGCGTCTCCCGGAGCCTCGCGGCAAGAGCGTTGGGATCGGCGGAAACAATCCGTTTCCGCTCCGTTTCGGGCAAAGTTTCTGCGACTCCTTCTCCTCCCACGCAGAGAAAGGGGATGCCCAGGGAAGCACACTCCCAGGCGGCCAAGGGAAGGCCTTGCGCCGCCGAGCCGACGACGACAAGGCGTTTCCCGTGCCGCAGGTAGCCGAGCGCTTCCGTGCGCTCCCGTTCGCCCCTCCATTCCCAGGCGAAGGCCCAGCGGGCCGCCCTCCGGGCAACATAGTCCCTGCCCGGCTGGCTCTCGATTCGGCCGCACCGGCCGAGGAAGACGATCCGGGGCTTGCCCTTCCCGGAAGGCTCGAGCCGATCGACGGCGTCGCAAAAGAGTCGCAACCTCTTTCGTGACTCGAGGGGACCGAAGAAAACGATCTCCTCCGGCACGAACGTTTCCTTGTTCTCGTTCCCCAAAGGGAGGAGAGATGCGGGGAGAGGGGGAGCCAAGGAGCGGCAGGCTTCGGGGAAGCTCCAGCCCTCGGCCTTGAGTGTTTGGAGCAGCGCGGCGCTCGAAGCGACCACTCCATCGGCGAGCCGCACGCTCTCCCTCTCCAGAAAATCGGCGATGAGGAGCTCATGGTCTTCCACGAGCTCGTCGTTCTCGAGGGTGCGGCGCAAGGTCGGGCTGTGAACCAGGACTCCGAGCGGAAGCTTTTCGAACGCCAACCCCTGGTGCTTTGCCAAGAGGGAGTAATAACCCAAGCCGCTCCGATCGCAAAAGAGGACCCGGTCGAAGCCGGCTGCCTGCTCCCGGAGCCATCGGTAGGTCTTGTAGGCCCGGGAGGAAGAGCGAGGCCAGACGAGACAGCGCTCGGCCGGTTCCGGCAAGGGAGTCAACCGAATCCCTCGGCGGGCGTAGGCCTCCACCAGCGGAGCGAGCGTGAGCGAGTCGACCGGTTGTTCGGCGGCGAGCACTACCGTGGCTTCCCAACCCGCCTCCGCCAGGGTTTCGGCCAGGGAGGAGACTAAGGAGCCGAGGCCGCTGCTCGGGCCGAATCCCGCAAGCTCGATGGTCGCCAAGCAGATTCGCGGGCGAGCCCTACCGGGAGCGGAGGAGCCGGAAGCGGGGAGCGAGTCCATCAGGGCGAAAGAGAACGAGCGAAGACAAAGAGCGTAACGCGGCGGATGACTCCCACGCACGCAATTTGCGAAAGGAACCGGAGGGAAAAGCGTCGCGCGCGAATGCCTGCACTTATGCCTTCGCCGGAGCATTTAGGCGCTAAAGACCATCATCCGCTGGTTGCGCGGATGGCTCCATTCCCCGATGTACCGCGGATTCCAGCCGTGTCGGGAGCCGAGCTCCTCCATCTCTTGCCGGGTATAGGCGAAGTAGCCCAGGGAGTGGCTGGCGCGCGGGTTTGGGCTGGGAGTGGCTCCTTCGAAAAAAGTCGCGTAGAAGACCCCGCC
>JAQUAR010000175.1 GCA_028687155.1 Methylacidiphilaceae bacterium
ATGCTCCAGGCCACGGGCTGCAGCCAGGAGGGCAGAGCGCTCACCGGATAGAAGACGGCGGAGAAAGGCTGGATCGCAAAAGGAACGGCCCAGGCGATCCCTTCCGCGGCCTGCCCCCAGCGCAGAAGGAGCGCGGTCGTCGCGATTCCCAGCGCCCAACCCGTCAAGAGCAGGTTGACGAAAAGCGGGAAGAGCGCCGGCCCTACGGCGAGCAGGTTGAATCGGTAGAGGAAAAAGGCGAGCGCGGTCAAGTAGAGTCCGACCACCAAGGTCTTCAGGATCCCTACGACACAGGTCGCTCCCACGAACTCGGTGACCCGCACGGGAGCGGTGAAGAGATTGAGGAGGTTGCGCGACCAGACATCCTCCAGGAAGGAGATCGTGATCCCCTGCTGGGAGCGATAGAGGACGTCCCAAAAGATCACGGCTCCCACCAGGAAGGCGACTCCGGAGGGAAGCTCCCGCCCAGGCTGCTGCAGGTAGAGGGTCAGAAAGCCCCAGACCAGCAGGTCGATGGCCGGCCAGAAGAAGACCTCGAGAATCCGGATGGCACTCCTCCGATAGACATAGATGTAGCGGAGGACCAGAGCCCAGATACGCCAGAGATTCATCGCATCCCCTCAGCCGCTCCCGGACAACCTCCGTGACCGCTCCTCCAGATCCCCTTCGTTCCCTACGGGCAGACTCCCGCTCCCCTCCCGAGACAACTGGATGAAGAGCGTTTCCAAGTCGTCGCAGCGGAAGCTCCGGAGAATTTCGACCGGGCTTCCTTCGGCGAGCCGCCGGCCTCGCCGCAGAAAGAGGACCCGGTCGCAAACCGCTTCGATATCCCGCATGTTGTGAGAGGTGTAGAGCACGGCGATTCCGCGCTCGACCTGGAGACGGCGCAGGAGACGGCGGACCTTGTCCGCGATGTCGGGATCGAGCCCCGCCGTCGGCTCGTCCAGGAGCAGAAGCTCAGGATCATTGAGCAGCGCCTTGCAGAGGTTCATGCGCGCCGCCTCCCCGGCGGAGAGCCTCCCCGCCACCTGGTCGACCAGATGCGCGATCTCCAGCTCCGCCAAGAGCCTCGCAATCTTTTCCTTCGGCCGGACGACCTCGTAGAGGCGGGCAAAGACCATCAGGTTCTCCCGGACGGTCAGGTTGGCGGGGAGGAGGGCATAGGCGGAGGCGAAGTTCACCCGCTGGAGAACCCGGATCCGTTTTTGAGGCATCGGCAGTCCGAAGATCGCGATTCTCCCCGAGGTCGGGGTGGTCAATCCGAGGAGAAGATGGACGACGGTCGTCTTTCCTGCTCCGTTGGGCCCCAAAAGCCCGAGCGCCTCTCCCCGATTCAGGACAAAGGAGAGTCCGCTCACGACCGGCCGGTCGCGCGAGAACTCCTTGTGCAACTCCTCCACCACCACGATGGCTTCGCTCATTCGCTCTTTTGGGCTCTCCTCCCTGGATCATCTTCGCAGAAAGGAGGGGAAAAGGAAACGAGCGCTATTTCTGTCGCCTTGTCCGTTCAGAAACGATAAAAGGCCAGTATGGCTCTCACCCACTACTTCGCCCGCCAGCTGCCTTCCGAGCTCACTGGACTGGAGGAACTTGCCGCCGATCTCCTCTGGCTCTCCAACACGGGGGCCGACAAGATCTGGCAGATGATGGATGCCGGACTCTGGGATGCGACCTCCAACCCCTGGTTCCTTCTGGAGAGCGTCTCGGAGACCCGCTTGGAACATCTCCGCGGGAATCCCGTCTTTTTGCAGGAGCTGCGCGATCAGCTCGAGAAGAGGAAAACCTACTTGGAGTGCCCAACCTGGTTCGACACGACGCACGGCCTCCATGGACTCGGCCACGTGGCCTACTTCAGCAGAGAGTTCGGCTTGAGCGAAGCGCTGCCGATCTATTCGGGAGGCTTGGGCATCCTCGCGGGGGATTACCTCAAGGCGGCCAGCGACCTGGGCGTCCCCCTGGTCGGCGTAGGGCTCCTCTACCAGCAGGGATACTTCCGTCAAGGGATCACCGGCGATGGTCATCAGGTCGAGTATTACCCCTTTAACGACCCCACGCTCCTTCCGGTCGTCCCGGTTCGGGATTCCGCCGGGGAGTGGCTTCGCATCGCTCTCACCCTTCCCGGGCGTCCCCTCGTCCTGCGCGTCTGGCAGGCGACCGTCGGACGAGTCCCGCTCTACCTGCTCGATAGCAACGACCCGGTCAACAGCCCGGCCGACCGCCCGATCACAGGATCGCTCTACGGCGGCAACCCGGAAATGCGCCTGCTTCAGGAAATTGCCCTCGGGATCGGAGGATGGCGCCTGCTCCAGGCGCTCGGCATCGACTGCCACATCTGCCACCTCAACGAAGGCCATGCGGCCTTGGCCGTCCTCGAACGCGCCCGGGCCTTTGCCAAGCAAGGCGGCCTGCCCTTCCCCATCGCTCTCCGGGCGACGAGGGCGGGCAATCTCTTCACGACCCACACGCCCGTACCCGCAGGGTTCGACCGCTTCTCTCCCGATCTCATCCACCACTACTTGACCGATTTCGCCCGAGACGCCGGAACCTCGGTCGAGGAGATTCTTCGCCTTGGCCAAGAACGGGGCGGAGCCGATGAGCCGCTCAACATGGCCTATCTTGCGATCCGGGGGTCGGCGGCCGTCAACGGGGTGAGCCGTCTCCACGGCGCGGTCAGCCGCCAGCTCTTCCAGCCTCTGTTCCCCCGGTGGCCGCAAGAGGAGATCCCGGTGGGCTACGTCACCAACGGCATCCACGTTCCGACGTGGCACTCCGCCGAATCCGATGCGCTCTGGTCGCGACTCTGCGGTCCCAACCGCTGGCGGCAGCCCACCGAGAAGCTCGAAGAGCAGTACCGGCAGACGAGCGACCTCGATCTCTGGGAGTTTCGCGCGCGGAGCCGGATGAACCTCATCCTTTCGATTCGCAAGCGCAGGAAATGCCACTGCTCGATGCTCGGAAAGATGCCGCAGGAGATGGCCACCTGCTCCTGCGTCTTCGATCCGAACATGCTGACCCTCGGCTTCGCCCGGAGGTTCGCCACCTACAAGCGCCCTGCTCTCCTTCTCCACGATCCGGGCCGGCTGCTCCGGATCCTTTCCAACCCCGCAGCTCCCATGCAGCTGGTCATCGCCGGAAAGGCGCATCCTGCCGACGCCTTCGGCAAGGAGTTGATCCGGCGTTGGAACACCTTCGCCGAACAACCGGAGGCGAGCGGCCGGATCGTTTTTCTCGACGATTACGACATGCAGATGGCCAAGGAGCTCGTCTCCGGCGTCGATCTCTGGATCAACAATCCGAGACGGCCCTGGGAGGCGAGCGGAACCAGCGGTATGAAGCTCCTGGCCAATGGCGGTCTCAATCTTTCGGAGCTCGACGGCTGGTGGGCGGAAGCCTACTGCCCGGAAGTGGGCTGGGCGCTTGGCGACGGGAAAGAGCACGGTGAGGACCCGGCGTGGGATGCGGCGGAAGCAGAGCAGCTCTACCGGCTCCTGGAACAGGAGGTCGCTCCCTCCTTCTACGATCGCGACGCCCGGGGAGTTCCCACCCGGTGGATCACCAAGATTCGCGAGAGCGTCGCTCAGCTCACCGGGCGTTTTTCCGCCAACCGAATGGTCCGGCAGTACACCGAGGAGTACTACCACCCGCTCAATGCTGCGTTCCAAAAGCGATCCGCCAAAAACGGGTCGCGCGCCGTCGAGATCGAGGAGCAGCTTCGGCGGATCGCCCTCCATTGGAGGGAAGTCCGCTTCGGCCCGCTCTCCGTCGACTCAGCGGAGACCGAGCTCCGGTTCTGCGTGCCGGTCTACATGGACGAAATCTCCCCGCAGTGGGTCCAGGTCGATCTCTACGCGGAGCCGCGCCAGCCCGAAGAGCCGCCGACATGCGTGCCAATGGTCCGATCCGAGCCCTTGGCCGGAGCAATCCACGCCTTTTATTATCGGGCTTCGGTCCCGGCGGGAAGACCGGCGGCCGACTATACTCCGCGCGCCAGACCCTCTCACCCCGAACTCTTCGTCCCGCTCGAGACCCACCAGATCCTCTGGTATGCCTGAAGGCAGCGTCTACGCGACCTCGGAGCCGGTGCCTGCTTCCGCGGGCGGGTTCGGTGTCGAGCGGCTCGTGCCGAGCTTCGTCATGACTTTGACGGCCAGGAAGACACTCCAGGCGATGACGACAAACTGGATGAGGGCGTTGAAAAACTGCCCGTAGCGGATCGCCACCTCGGGGCTGACCACCTTTCCGCCCGCAGTGACCGCCGGTTTGAGCACCCAGAGGAGATCCTTGAAATCGACCCCACCGATCGCAATCCCCAGCGGCGGCATGATCAGGTCGTTCACCATCGAATCGACGATCTTGTTGAAGGCGGTTCCCACGACCACGCCCACCGCCATGTCGATCGCATTCCCTTTGAGCGCAAATTGCTTGAACTCCTCGATCAGTTTTACCGCCATTCTCCCCCTTGTCCGGCAGGTAGGCCGTCAATCTCTTGTTGACAAGCTTTATTCTTTTTCTTCTTCAGCGACTAGTTCTGCCCTCCCATTGGTCTAGAGGGCACTACACCCTCCACTCCC
>JAQUAR010000176.1 GCA_028687155.1 Methylacidiphilaceae bacterium
CTGCGCTCCGAAAGCGGCCGGTAAAATTCGCCTTCGAAGTCCGCAAGCACGAAGTCCTTGCCCGTGAAGCGCAAGTGCCCGAGATGATAATCTCCGTGAACTCGAATCTTCGTGGCTCGGATCACGTGGCCAAGGAAGGAGGCCAGAGCTTTTTCCAATGGATCGCTCAGCAATTGCCATTCTGGCTGCTCCGGGTCTTGCTGCTGGAGGGCGAACATCCGGCCGACACGCCGGTGGGTCTCCATCGCAACTTGAAAAAGGGAGCGCTGGGACCAAGGGGTGAACGCTTCCGGAGAGAATGCGGGATCGGCCGTAGCGGCCGCCAGCGCCCGATGCAGTTCCGCCGTGCGCTTTCCCAGGAGACGAAGGTGCTCGCAAAAGACCCCTTCGATCAGCTGCACCTGCTCCGGAGGCCAATTTTGCGGATCGCCGGCCGGAAGAGGAGAGAATTCAGCCGAGGCGGAGTGCTGACCTAAAGCTCTCTCCAGGAATCGGCTGGCGGCATCGAGGGCCAGACACCAGCCGTCGGCTTCGATGGGAGGGAATTCTTGGAGCAGCGCAAGGACAATGGTCCCGCCCTGCTGCCGATGGAGATCGATTGTGCCCGCATACCGAGGGACGAATGGCAGAAGGCGGTGTTCTCCCAAGTAACGGGCGATCTCGACATCGGGGTTGGGACCCTCTTCGAGCCTGAGGTAGCATCTCAGGGCGAACCGCTTCTCGTAGAGCACGGTCCGACTCTGCTTGGCATCGGGAAGGATCTCGGACTCGCTAGGCAGGTCTCCCTTTCGACGAAGATCTTCCAGGTAGCCGGCCGGCCGCGCCTGGATGATGGCGGTCTTCAAGGAGACGCGCCGCCGCGAAGCCAGCCAGTCGAGCACCCAGGCGCGGAAGGCCGGATCGAGGAAGGAGTCGATCAAGACGCCCGTCTTTCCCTCCCGAGCATACTGGGCGAAGACCTTTTGCGGTTCCTTCTGGAGAAGGCGTTCGGCCTCCTCGCCTTCGACAGGAAGCCATCCGCAGAAGGCGATCCCGGCTTCGCCTTCGGAGTAGGAGAGCCGAAAGAGGACGGCTTGGATGGGTTCCCCCAGGGAGCGGAGGGTCTCGAGCTCGAGCGCGTCCTCCGCGACCGCCTGTGTGAGTTTGCGGAGGGAACGGGTCGACCAGATCTCATGGGAGAGGTAGTCGGGGAGGGCATCTCCCGCGAAAGCGCGTCCCCGCTCGGAGAGCCAAAACTCGGGCGACGGCGGCTCCGGCAACATCGCGATCCTCTCGCGGGCGGTCGACGGGGTTGCGGTGGGCGGGTGGAGCTCGAGCCAAAAGTGTCCGTAGGGACCCAAGGTAAAGACGTAAGGACGGTCGGTAATCTCGGGGAAGCGCATGCGCCCGAAGGCCTCCTCGGGAACCGCCCCCGGGAAGCTCGAAAGCGGAACCTGCGCGACCTGGCTGAAACGGGAGAGGTTGATGACCACCAGAATGTTCTGTTCCCCGTCCGAGCGGAGAAAGGAGAGAACCTTCGGGTTTTGCGAGTGGACAAACTGCAAGCCTCCCCGGCGAAACGCGGAAAAGCGCTGTCTCATCGCAATGACTCGCCGGGTCCACCAGAGGAGAGAGGAGGGGTTGTTCTCCTCGAGCTCGGCATTTAAGGTCTCGTAGTGATATTCCGGGTCGATGATCACCGGAAGGTAGAGCTTCTGGGGATTGGCGCGGGAAAAGCCGGCGTTTTTGTCCGCACTCCACTGCATCGGAGTGCGCACGCCGTCGCGATCCCCGAGGTAGATATTGTCGCCCATGCCGAGCTCATCGCCGTAATAGAGGATCGGCGTCCCAGGCAGGGAGAAGAGGAGGATCGTGAGTAGCTCGATCTTCCTCCGGTTATTTTGCAGCAGCGGCGCCAGCCTTCGGCGGATGCCGAGGTTCAGGCGCGCTCGCCGATCCTTGGCGTAAACCCGGAACATATAGTCCCGCTCCTCGTCCGTTACCATCTCGAGGGTCAACTCGTCATGGTTTCGGAGAAAAGTGGCCCAACGGCAGCCCGCCGGGATTTGGGGTGTCTGCTCCAGGATGTCGACGATGGGATAGCGTTCTTCCATATGCATCGCCATGAAGAGGCGAGGCATGACGGGGAAGTGAAAGGCCATGTGGCACTCGTCCCCGTTGCCAAAGTAGGCGGCTGCATCTTCCGGCCACTGATTGGCCTCCGCCAGGAGCATCCGGTTGGCGTAACGGCTGTCGATGTATCGGCGAAGCTCCTTGAGGAATGCGTGGCTCTCCGGGAGGTTTTCGCAATTGGTGCCCTCCCGCTCGAAGAGGTAGGGGACGGCATCGAGGCGGAGACCGTCGACGCCGAGGCCGAGCCAGAAATCGATGACCGCCAGGACTTCCTTCTGGACTGCGGGATTGTCGTAGTTCAGGTCCGGCTGATGGGAGTAGAAGCGGTGCCAGAAGTAGGCGCGGGCCATCGGATCCCACGTCCAGTTCGAGTTCTCGAAATCCTGGAAGATGATCCGGGCCTCCGTGTAGCGGTTCGGAGTCTCGCTCCAGACGTAATAGTTCCGCCAGCGGCTCTTGGCGGGAGCTCGGCGAGCCCGTTGGAACCAGGGATGCTGGTCGGAAGTGTGGTTGAGGACGAGCTCGGTGATGACCCGAATCTCCCGGCGATGGGCTTCTTCCAGGAAGCGCACGAAGTCCTTCAAGGTTCCGTAGTTCGGGTGGACGCTGCAATAGTCGGCGATGTCGTAGCCGTCGTCGCGCAGCGGCGAGGGGTAGAACGGCAGGAGCCAGATCGCGGTAATCCCGAGCTTCTTCAGGTAATCGAGCCGCTCGACGAGGCCGACGAAGTCCCCAATGCCGTCTCCATTGCCGTCGGCAAATGCCTTGACGTGCACTTCGTAGAGGACGGCATCCATCCACCAGTGAGGTGGCGGCTCGGCAAGCGGAGCGGCAAAAATGCCACGGCGTTTGCGTCTTCGGGGGGTGGCGGGGAGCGCCAGTCTCATTTCCATACTTTGACCATCGCGCATCCTCTTCTCCATCGATGCCGCATGGTGGATCGTCCTCTGATTGATGCTCCACTTTGCGCCAAGCGGCAAGCGGTTTGCGCAGCCATAGGGATAACGAAAACTGGTGCGGGGAAGCGGATGCTCTGGTTGCCCACCAGCCGAATCCACGGATACGGCAACCATGCGGTGCGATCCCTGTTCAGAGGTCGTAAAGAATCCGCGGGGGAAGAGCGGCGCGAAGCGCGTTGCCAATAGCGAGGATATCGATGAGCTCCTGTGCGATCGCCCCTTCGACAGGGCTCAGGCCGCCGCCGGCGGCGGCAATCATCCCGCCGAGGCTCAGCAACATGCCGCCGACCGCGCTTTGCAGAGCGATCCTGCGCATTCGGCGGCTGATATGGAGGAATTCATCGACCTTGCGAAGAGAGTTTTCCAACGAAACGACATCGGCCGCTTCGACTGTGACGTCGGTGTTTTGCCCAATCGCCATCCCGACGGTGGCCGCGAGCATGGCCGGGGCATCGTTGATGCCATCGCCAACATAGAGAGTCTTGACCCTGGCCGTCTCTTCCCGCACCAGCGTGAGTTTCTCTTCCGGAGTCTGCTCCGCGCGGAGCTCCTGGATGCCAACTTGCTCGGCGAGATAGCGAACTTCGGATTCGCGGTCTCCGGACACAAGAACTGTCCGGAGGAATTGGTGCTTAGGTCCCAGGTGAGCCACAAAGGACCGGCTCTCACGACGTGGAGCGTCCCGAAAGCGAAGGGTGGCGGCATAGCGGTCTCCGATCCAGACGATGCACTCGAGTCCTTCCGAAGAGGGGAGAAGATTGGCCTGGGAGAGGTCTGCCGCCCGGAGCCGTGAGCGGCCTGTAATCCGGATTGGGCGCCCTTCGACCAGGCCGGTCAGTCCCTGACCGGGCGGCTCGCTCACTTCCGACGCATCGGGGAGAACGAGTTTTTCCTCTTGGGCGGCGGCAAGAACGGCGCGCGCAAGGGGGTGCTTTGAGTAGCGTTCCAGGCTTGCCGCCGCCGCCAGCACCTCCGTGCGAACAAAGCCGCTTCCGACGATCAGGTCGGTCAACCGAGGCTCGCCGTAGGTGAGCGTTCCCGTTTTATCGAAAAAGGCGGTGCGGCATTCCGTCGCCTGCTCCAGAGCGGTCGGCGATCTCACGATGAGCGACCTGCGCGCGCATAGGGAGATCGCTCCGAGGATGGCGACGGGAATGGCGAGGATGAGCGGGCAGGGAGTCGCGATCACCAGCACGGCGAGAAAGCGGACCGGCTGGCCGGTGGCAAGCCACGTGGCCGCAGCCAGGATGATTGCTACCGGCGTGTAGTACGTAGCCAGCCTGTCCGCCAGGCGACGGAGCCGCGGGCGCTCCTCTTCGGCCTGGCTCATCACGGTCATGATCTTCGCGTAGCGGGAATCCGAGGGAAGGCGGGTCGCCCGCACCGTCAACGCCGACTCTCCATTGATCGCTCCGGAAATTACGGTTGCCCCTCGGGTTTTCCCGACACGAAAGGGCTCCCCGGTCAAGTAGGCCTCGTCCATTTGGCCATGG
>JAQUAR010000177.1 GCA_028687155.1 Methylacidiphilaceae bacterium
GCAAGAAGGCTCCTTTTGAAATCATTCTTCAGGTCATGGATGCCGCGAAGGTTGCGGGCATTGTCAATCTCCCTACCTTTACCGTAGACGCCAAGTCATCGCAGAGCCCGCAACCGTGATTCTCCCGATCGTTCTGTTCGGCAACCCGATTCTTCGCCAGCCCGGCAAACCCGTCCGCCGCTTCGACGCGGATCTGCGTAAGTTCGCCGAGGACATGCGGGAAACCATGGATGCCAATCAAGGAGTGGGTCTGGCCTCCCAACAGGTGGGCAAGCCTTTGCTCCTCACGGTGATCGATCTGAAAGCAACCAAAGCTTCTTCCACGATGATCATCCGAGGAAAACCGGTGCCGGTGGAAGAACAGATGCCCCTCTTCCTGGTCAATCCCGTTCTTTCTTTGACGAAAGCGAAGGAGATCGGAAACGAGGGCTGTTTGAGCTTCCCCGGACTCCGGATCGACGTTCCCCGTTCCCGCCGCGTTTCGATCCGCGCGCAAGATCTTCAGGGGAAACCCCTCGTCTTCGAGGCGAGCGGTTTTCTCGCCGTGGTCATCCAACACGAGGTTGACCACCTCTACGGCAGGCTCTTTATCGATTACCTCAAGCCGGCGCAGCGAAAAGAGATCAAGGAAGACCTCGCCCGCATCCGGCAGGGCCTTCCCGCGCTCGCCAAGGACTGAAGCCGCCGGAGAACGCTTGCAAGACAGGCGGGCTAAGAGAGATCCTTGTCGCGCAGAAAGGCCTCGAGTTCCTCGGCCCCGAAGTCCGCAAGCACTTCGTCCTCCCACTCCATGGTGGGTGCCTGCGACTGACCGGAGATCGCTTTCATCCGGCGATAGGCTTCCGAATTACGCAAAACGTCGAGTCGGTCATAGGATATTCTGTACCGCTGGAGGACGGCCTCTACCTCGACGCACCATGGACAACCCGTTTTCACGTAGAGAGTGACTCGTTGCATGGATCAAGATCGCTTTTCGCTCACGCTCATTCCTGTTGTCTCACCAGTTGCCTGACTCGATCACGCTTTCTCGAGAAAATCCGGCCCGACATGCCGGAGGGGTTAGGGGGAACCGGCGAGCCGGAGGGCGACCTCGCTCACCGGTGCCTGCAATCCCGTGAAGAAGGGCCCAAACTCCCCGTAATGGGCGCTCACGGGATCAAAGCGCATCTCCGCCACAATCGCTTTTACCTCGTAGGGATCCTGTGCGAACAGAGTTACGCCCCATTCCCAATCGTCGAGCCCGGTCGAACCCGTCACATACTGGATCACCCGGCCTGCGTAACTCCTCCCGATGCGCGCATGGCCCTGCATCAACTCCTTCCGTTCCGAAAAGGGGAGAGCATACCAGTTGGCGCCCGGTTCCCTTTTCTTGTTCATCGGATAAAAAGCGAAGAAGCGCCAGTCCGGCAAGGTCGGATAGAGCCGAACCTCGGTGTAGTGGCGCATCCGCTCGCGGAAGGACTTCATCTTCCCCTCGAATTCTGGTGACCCGGGAACGAGTCCCTCTTGGGAGGTGAGTTGATCGGCATGCTCCTCTTCGGAGGTAGTGTAGTCAGAGCGCTCGGTCATCGAGAAGAAGGAAAAGACCTTCGTCCAGCCGTGCCGTCCGAGCAGCGCACCAAGACGCTTTTCCCAACGATGGAGCTGATAAAGATCGGGAGAGAGAAAAACAAAACCGAGGTCCGCCGGTCCGATCAGGGAAAGGGTCGCCGCTTGGGAGCGATTGGTTCCCCGAGCTTCCGCCAGCAGCGTTTCCACGCCCGCAAGCAGCAGCTTTGCAGGAGCCTCCGACGCCGTAGCCGCCCGGGGCTCGAAACGGTAAAAGAGATGCAATACGAAGAGCCCCTCCTTGGGCTCCAGCTTCTCGGTCGTCGGTTCGCTCACAATGCATCGATCTTGCGAAAAAGGACGCCGGATGCCAATCGAAACTATGCGCCATTCCTTCCGAGTTCCACGGTGCTCATTGCGCAGCAGCCGACCTTCTGCTACTGTTCGCAAGCATCATGGATAGTTCCCGCCCGGACGGCCTCCGCGATCCGGCTTTCCCTGCGTTCGGCTCTCGAGGCCCTCTCTCCATTCCACCCTGGGAAAGCCCTCCGTCGGTCGGCACCGGAGCGTCCTCGCCGCACCCACCGGCCGCGGAAGTCTTCGAAGCCCCTCCTGCCGAGGAGGAGTCTCTTCCCGTTCGATCCCGCGTCCTCCACCATTCCGAAGGGGAGGAAGAGGACGGCGTCTTCCCTCTTTCTGCGGAAGGGCTGGTCAAGCAGTTCGGCCCCAGGCGAGTCGTCAACGGGATCGACCTGCACGTTCGCACGGGAGAGATCGTCGGGCTCTTGGGCCCCAACGGGGCCGGGAAGACGACGACCTTTTACATGCTCGTGGGCCTCATCCAGCCGACCCAAGGAGAGGTCTTCATCGACGGGCAGAAGGTCACGCGAATGCCGATGCACCTCCGGGCGCGCAAGGGACTGGGCTACCTTCCGCAAGAGGAATCGATCTTTCGCAAGCTCACCGTCGAAGAGAACCTGATGGCGATCCTCGACTTTCTCGACGTCGACACCGAGGAGAGGACGGCTCGATGCGAAGCACTCCTGGAGGACTTCGGCATCGCCCATCTTCGTCGCACCATGGCGCTAGCACTAAGCGGGGGAGAAAAGCGCCGGCTGACCATCGCCCGCGCCCTGGCCACGGCGCCGACGGTCCTTCTCCTCGACGAACCGTTCAGCGGCGTCGATCCGCTTGCCGTCGACGACCTGCAACAGATCGTGCTCGGACTGCGCAACCGGGGCTTGAGCGTAGTCATCAGCGACCACAACGTCCGAGAGACCTTGGCCATCGTCGACCGCGCCTACCTCGTCTGCGAGGGGCGCGTGATGAGCCATGGCTCCAGCGACTTCCTGATCAACGATCCGGTGACCCGCGAACTCTACCTCGGTCCCCGCTTCTCGATGTGACCAAGTCGGCTTTTCCGTGGGTGTGGAGCCGTCTGGTTCCCGCAAAGATGGCCGACTGCTGGGCTGAGCGTCTCCATTTTCTGGGGCCAGGCTCCCTCGTCCTCCACCGGCTGGCCGGCCGTCCGACCATACGACTGGAAGCATATCTGCCGGATGCTTCCATCGGTCGCGAGCTCCTCGACCATTACGGAGGGAAGCTGCGCAAGGCATCCTCCGCTTGGAGTCCGGCAACGGAGCAGAGCGAACCCCTGCGCATCGGGGGAAAGCTCTGGATCGTGCCGGAAGCGGCAAGGGAGTTGGGGGAAAAGGATTCTTCCCCGGGCGGGCGTCCTTCCCTCTTCATCCCCGCCGGCATGGCCTTCGGCACCGGGAGACACGCGACGACCGGGATGGTTCTGCGAGAAATGGTGACGATCCCGGACTGGCGCAAGAGCCACGTGCTCGACATCGGCACGGGCAGCGGCATCCTGTCCCTGGCCGCCCGGAGGCTCGGCGCGACCTGCATCTGGGCATTAGACACGGATTCGGCGGCACTCGCGGTGGCCCGCCGAAACGAGGAGGCCAACTTTGCCTCCCCCGCCATCCGCTGGGTCGAAGCCGACTTGGCTCGCTGGCGGGGCCGGAGGACGTTCGACCGGATCCTTGCCAACCTCTATCTGACGCCGCTTTTGCAAGGGGCTGCCCGGCTCGTGGGTTGGCTCGCCCCCCATGGCGTTCTTCTAGTCAGCGGTCTTCTCCGCGAGCAGGCTCCTGAGATCGAGGCGCGCTTTGTCCGGGAGGGCCTGTTGCTCCAAGGGAAAAAGCGCCGGGGCAAATGGACGATGCTCCGCTTCCAGGCACCCCTCCATTGTCATTCGGCGAAAGCCCCGTTACTTTGATCCGACCGTGATTGACTATGTAAATCTCCTCAACGAAGAGCAGCGAGAGGCGGTTACGGCCGCTCCGGGACCGATTCTCGTCGTAGCGGGGGCAGGCAGCGGGAAGACCCGGGCACTGACCTACCGGGTCGCCTATCTCCTGGATAACGGCGTCGAGCCCTCCCGCATCGTTTTGGCCACCTTCACCAACAAGGCAGCCCGGCAGATGCTCGAACGGGTTGGCCGGCTGATTCCCCATGGGACCGATGCGATTTGGGGGGGGACGTTTCATCACCTCGCCCACCGGCTTCTGCGGCGCCATGCCGCTCTCGCGGGCTACGACCCGAGCTTCACCATCTTGGATCGGGCCGATTCGGCCGAGCTGCTCTCCGAGTGCTATGAGGAGATGAAGCTCTCCCGAAGCGAAGTCCACTTCCCTCGTCGGGAAGGTGCTCTCGAGATCTTCGGGTTGGCGACCAATCGGGAGACGCCGCTGGACAAGCTGATCGCCGAAGACTTTCCCCATTTCACCGAGCAGACCGAACGGCTGGTCGAACTCGCGCGGCTCTACCGCAAGCGAAAGCGGAAGGCATCGGCGGTCGACTACGACGATCTCCTTTCGGAAGCCGTCCGGCTGCTGCGCGATCAGAACGCGATCCGAGAGGAATACCAGGACCACTTCCACCACATCCTGGTCGACGAGTACCAGGACACGAGCC
>JAQUAR010000178.1 GCA_028687155.1 Methylacidiphilaceae bacterium
CCATGACGGCAGGAGGCTCGAAGCGGGCGGTGGCGATCGTTCTCAATGGCTTGCAGGGTCCGATCACCATCAACGGGGCGCAGTACAACGGACCGATGCAGCCTTGGAAGGCCATCCTTTCTGACGACAAGATCGCCTCGATCTTGACCTATGTGCGGCAGGCGTGGGGCAACAAGGGGACTCCTGTCACCACCGAGCAGGTGAAGGCCGCGCGGGCCGAATATGCCCAGAGGACTTCCCCCTTGAGCGAAGCCGACCTGACGGCGATCGCGGACGAAGATATTAAGCCGTAACCGGCATTCTCGCTTAGCTGACGGACTTCTCTCCCCCTCGGCGCGATCGCTCGGGCAGAGGCGACTTATCGCCGGAAGAGCCAGAGAATCGCGCTGAGGAGGAGGCTGCCGAGCAGGCAGGAGGTAATCGGAAGGAAGAAGCGTACATCGCCCTTTTCGAACCGGATGTCTCCCGGGAGCCTCCCGATCCACTTGGTTCCGATCCCGAGGCTGAGCAGGAGGCCGATGCCCGCCAGGAGAAGGCCCGTGATCAAGAGAAGCCGACCGATCTGCTGCACGGGGAGAGTCTCCTAGCCAGCGGCGCGAAGAAGCTCCTTGGCATGTTCCAGAGCTGCCGGAATAGACTCCGGTCGCGCACTTCCCCCTTGGGCGAGTTCCGGACGCCCGCCCCCCTTGCCCGCGACGGGCAAGAGGATTTCCTGGAGAAGCTGGGCGGCATTCACCCGGGCGCGGTAGGTCCGGGAAACACCAATCAAGAAGGCTGCGCGCTGAGGATCGCGGGAGGCGAGGACGGCGACGCCTTCCCACTGGCCCTGGATTGCCTGCCAGAGAAGGGGAAGATAGCTTGCGGGAGCCGATCCGCAGTCCAAGACGAGCGCCGGGAGAGCGCCGTAGTGCTCCGCAGCGCTCGCGGCTGATGCTGCATCTTGTCGGGCGCGCGCCCGCAAGGCGTCTTCCGCTTTCTTTGCCGCCTGCTTCTCCGTTTCGCGAATCCGCCCTTCGAGCGACTGGAGGAGTTCGCGGCGCTCCTCCAACCGCTTGGCCGCGGCAGCGGGGATGAGTTCCGGCAAAAGGGGGGGAAGCGGCGGAATTCCGGGTTCTTTCCGATGGAGGCTTTCCCACGCGCGCTCCTGGAGGGCTGCCTGCTCGCGAAGAAAGTCGAGAAGGGCTACTCCTCCGGCGGCCTCGATCCGGCGGATTCCGGCCGCAACCCCGGTCTCGGAGAGAATCTTCCAAAACCCGATCTCGCCCGTATGGCGGATGTGGGTTCCGCCGCAGAGCTCTCGGGAGCAGTCCCCGATCGAGACGACGCGGACATGCTCCCCGTATTTTTCCCCGAAGAACTGGAGGATCCGTGGATCGTTTCTCACCTCCGCGTAGCGGTGCTCTTCCCAGCTCACGGGCTCATCCTCGATGATGCGCTCTTGCACGAGCTGTTCCACGCGGGCGATCTGCCCGGGCGAGAGCGGTCCCGTATGGGTGAAGTCGAATCGGAGCCGATCGGGGCCGACGTAGCTGCCTCGTTGGATCGTTTGCGGACCCAGCACCTCGCGAAGAGCCCATTGGAGAAGATGGGTCGCGGTGTGATGAGCGGCGGTCCTTCCCCGGAGCTCCCGGTCGACGCGCAAGACGACCCGGCAGCCGGGCAGCAGCCGGTCGACCTCTCTCAGGCGGTGCAGATGGGCTCCGCTGGCGGAACGCGTAGTGTCGACCACCGGCAGACGGCGGCCTTCATGCTCGATCGTGCCGGAGTCGCCGACTTGACCTCCCATCTCGGCATAAAACGGGGTGCGGTCGAAGACGGCGCGGTTTCCGGCCAGCAGGAGAACGACCTCCCCCTCTGCCTCCAATTCTTCGTAGCCGACAAAATCGCTTTGCGCCGCCACGCTCAAGAGATCGTCTTCGCGCGCCGCTGCGGAGCGGCTGCGCTGCTTTTCCATGCTTTCCTCGAAGCCCCGCGTGTCAATGCGGAGCCCCTGTTCGCGCGCCATGAGCTCGGTAAGATCGAGCGGAAAGCCGTAGGTGTCGTAGAGCAGGAAGGCTTCTGCGCCGGAGATCTCCCGGCTCTCCCGCCTAGCGGCATCTCGGGCCAGATCTTCGAAGAGGGAGAGCCCCCGCTCCAAGGTGTGGGCAAAGAGTGTCTCCTCCGTGGCAAGAACGGTGGCAATCCGAGACTCTTGCTCGACCAGCTCGGGGAACGCTTCCCCCATCGTCGAGGTCAAGTGGGGAAGAAGCTCGGGAAGGAAGGGGGGGCGCAGGCCAAGGGTGCGGCCGAAACGGCTCGCCCTCCGGAGGATCCGGCGCAAGACATAGCCCCGTCCGACATTGCTGGGAAGGATGCCGTCGGCGATCGCAAAGGCGAGGGCCCGAAAATGGTCGACGATGACGCGAAAGGCGATGTCGCTCTGTTCTCCCCGTCCGCCGGGCTCGGGAAGCGCGCCTTTGTATGGGAGGCCGGAGAGCTTTTCCAAAACTAGAACGAGAGGGTGGAAGAGATCGGTGTCGTAGTTGGAGATCCTTCGGGAAAAGTCGCGAAAGCCGCGCGTGCCTTGCAGGATCGAGGCGATCCGCTCCAGCCCCATTCCCGTATCCACATGGCGAGAGGGCAAGAGGGAGAGGGAGCCGTCGCCCCGAGCATCGTACTGGATGAAGACAAGGTTCCAGACCTCCAGGCAGCGTGGGTCGTTTCGGTTGAGGAGCCGACCGCGGCTTTGGCCTTCGGGAGTCAGATCGACGTGAACCTCGGAGCAGGGGCCGCAGGGTCCGGTTTCCCCCATCATCCAGAAATTGTCTCGTTTTCCGAACTTGGCGACGTGGGTTTCCGGATCGCAGCCGGCGGCGGCAAAAAGAGCGGACCAGGCTTCGCAGGATTCGGCATCGAATTCGCCCGGCTCGCCGTGGGCGGGCTCGTAGACGGTTGCATAGAGACGGGCCGGCGGAAAGCCCCACGCATTCGTGAGCAGCTCCCAGGCCCACCCGATGGCCTCCTTCTTGAAATAGTCTCCGAAGGACCAGTTGCCCAACATTTCAAAGAAGGTGTGATGGGAGGTGTCGAAGCCCACTTCTTCCAGATCATTGTGTTTTCCTCCCGCACGGATGCACTTTTGCGTGTCGGCGGCGCGCGGAGGAGAATAGGGGCAGAGACTCTGGCCGAGGAAGATCGGCACGAACTGGTTCATCCCCGCATTGGTGAAGAGCAGGTTTGGGGAATCGGGCAACAGGGGCGCCGAAGGGACGATCGTATGGCCGCGTTCCCGAAAGAAGCGGAGAAAGCTCTCGCGAATTTCCGACGAGGTCACGGAATCTTTATCTCCCCGGGCCCGCCGCTTCCGCCTGCGCCATCATCTCGGGGGCCATCTCGAAGTTGGCGAAGACATGCTGGACATCGTCCTGCTCCTCCAGGGCATCGAGCAGCCGAAGGAGGGACCGGGCGCTCTCCTCATCCTTGAGCGGCACGACGTTCTGGGGGAGATAGGCGAGCGCTGCCGATTCGACGGGAATGCCGGCCGCCTCCAAGCTCTTGACGACTCCTTCCAGCCGGTCGGGCGAAGAGAGGATTTCGATCGACCCTTCCGAGAGCTGAACGTCGTCAGCCAACGCTTCCAGGGCCACCTCGAAGACGCGATCGAAGGAGGTCTTGCCTGCGTCGACGTGGATGATCCCCTTGCGCTGGAAGAGCCAGGAGACACTGCCGGCCCCGGCCAGGTTTCCTCCGTGGCGGGCGAAAAGGCTGCGGATCTCGGCTGCCGTCCGGTTGCGGTTATCGGTCGCCGCCTCAACCAGGACCGCCACGCCGCCGGGAGCATATCCCTCGTAAAGAATCTCCTCGTAGGCCTCCCCGGCGACTTCGCCCGTTCCGCGCTGAATCGCCCTCGTGATGCTTTCCGAGGAGACCCCGTCCGCCTTGGCGGTTTCGACCGCGCGCCGCAAGCGCGGGTTGAATCCGGTATCTCCGCCGCCCAGCTTGGCGGCCAGAGCAATTTCCCGTACCAGCTTGCTGAAGAGCTTTCCTTTCCGCGCGTCGGTCACCCCTTTCTGGTGCCGAACCTTTGCCCAGTGGCTATGTCCCGCCATCTTCTCTCCCTTCCTGTTACAATTGGAGGTGGCGCAGCGGGAAAGTCAAAACCTTTGCAGGCCTGCGGGAGAACCCTTTCCCGATCCGCGTGGAACCGGGGCATTCATTCGGGGTTGGCGAAGAGCTCCTGCTGCCAGCGGCACCAGCGCCCTTCGGCCAGCAGACGCTCCGGCGCGCCTTGGGGATCCAGGGCCAGATCCAAGAGGATGGACTTGGCGGCCAGCAGTCCGGCTTCAATGCCTAAGCGGGCGGCGAGTCGGCTGCGCGCCTGGTTGAGTTCCTCCAGACGACGAGCCGCTTCGGAGCTCAGCTTGAGCCTGGGTTTGGCGGTGGGAAGGAGATCCGCAGGCGATCCCTTTGCGCGAGCGAGCGTGGCCGCGAGCCGGGCGCGGTCCTGTTCACCTAGGTGGCGAGGAAGCCATTTTGCCG
>JAQUAR010000179.1 GCA_028687155.1 Methylacidiphilaceae bacterium
CACCGGCACCGGCAATACCTTCAACATGCGCCATCCCCGGGTGCTCCAGTTGATCATGGACAGCCTCCGGTACTGGGTCAGCGAAATGCACGTCGACGGCTTCCGCTTCGATCTAGCCAGCAGCTTGGCCCGCGAGTTTTTCGAGGTCGACCGACTTTCGGCCTTCTTTGACCTCATCCATCAGGATCCCGTTCTTTCCCGCGTGAAATTGATTGCGGAGCCTTGGGATCTCGGTCCCGGAGGTTACCAGGTCGGGAATTTTCCCGTCGGTTGGGCCGAGTGGAATGGCAAGTACCGAGACTGCGTTCGTCGCTTCTGGAAGGGAGAAGGAGGCATGGTCTCGGAACTGGCCACTCGCCTTGCTGGATCGAGCGATCTCTACGAAGCGAGCGGAAAGCTGCCTCACGCGAGCATCAACTTCATCACCTGTCACGACGGCTTTACCCTCCTGGACTTGGTCTCCTACGAGCAGAAGCACAATGAAGCCAACGAGGAGGAGAACCGGGACGGCACCGATGCCAACTGGAGCATGAACTGCGGCGCGGAAGGGCCGACGGAAGATCCTGCGATCCTAACGCTTCGAACCAAGCAGAAGCTCAACTTCTGGCTCACGCTGCTCACCTCGCAAGGGGTGCCCATGGTCCGAGCGGGCGATGAGCTCTGCCATACCCAGTCGGGAAACAATAATGCCTATTGCCAGGACAACGAGATCTCCTGGCTCAATTGGGAGCCGACGGCAGAAAAGCTCTTTTTCACCCAACTCGTCCAGCAGCTTATCTGGATGCGGCGGAAGGAGCCGGTCTTCCAGCGCCGTCACTTCTTCCAAGGGAGGGAAATCCGCGGCTCCGACATTCGCGACGTGGTCTGGATCGGCCCGTCCGGCAAGCCGATGGACGAATCGGAGTGGACCTCCCCTGCCGTCCAGTGCCTCGGAGTACGCCTCTCCGGCGACATGACGGGCGTCGTCGATGAGTTTGGCAGTCCGGTCGAGGGGAGCTCGATGCTCATACTCTTCAACGCCTCGGAGCAGCCGATCCCCTTCGTGCTTCCCAAGCGGCGCGGCAGCCTTCGCTGGGAGCGGATCCTCGACACCGATCAACCCAGCCTGGCTCCCGAGGCGTTGGCCGCCGGAGAATCTTACACGCTGATGGGACATACCAGCGTCCTGTTCCGAGGGGAGCGACCCGCAGAGCCCCTGCCGCCGGGAGAGTTCCTGGAGCCGATCCTCAGCGAGTAGCACTCGAAAGCAGCGCTTGTCCGCAGCATTGATTTCCAACCACCCGAAAAGACAACCCTCATGAATCAAGGAGCGTTTCCGACCCCGAACGGCTCTCGTTTTTGCGTCTGGGCTCCCTATCGTTCGCGCTGTGAGCTCTCGCTGGTTGATCCGATCCAGCGGATCTATCCCATGGAAAAGGATCGCGCCGGCTACTGGACCGTGACCGTTCCCGAGGCTAAGCCGGGCTGGCTCTATCAATATCGGCTCGACGGCGAGAAGGAGTTGCCCGACCCCGCTTCCCGGTGCCAACCGCGGGGGGTCCACGGACCCTCTCAAGTGGTGGACGACTCCTTCGCCTGGACCGACCAGTCCTGGCCAGGACTCGCCTTATCCGACTACGTCCTCTACGAGCTCCATGTCGGAACCTATACTCCGGAGGGGAGCTTTGCTGCGATCCTCCCAAGACTTCCCGAGCTTCGAAAACTCGGGATTCGCGCCATCGAGATCATGCCGGTCGCCCAGTTCCCCGGCAGGCGCAACTGGGGCTACGACGGCGTCTACCCTTTTGCCGTGCAGACCTCCTACGGCGGGATCGCCGGTCTCAAAACGCTGGTCAACGCCTGCCATGCGGCGGGACTCGCCGTCGTTCTGGACGTGGTCTACAACCATCTCGGCCCCGAGGGGAACTACCTCTCCCAGTTCGGCCCCTATTTTACCGAGAACTACCGCACGCCTTGGGGGCCGGCGGTCAACTTCGATGACGCCGACAGCGACGAGGTGCGTGGCTACTTCCTGCAAAACGCGCATACCTGGTTTGCGGAGTTTCACATCGATGCCCTCCGCCTCGATGCGATCCACGCGATTCATGATGATGCCTTTCCCTTCCTGGAAGAGTTCGCGCTGCGCACGCGGGAATGGGAGCGGGAGCTCGATCGACCGCTTCTTCTTTTTGCAGAAACCGATCGTAACGATCCCCGGCTCGTTCGACCGAGACCGGCCGGCAACGGGCTTCCCGCCCAGTGGTGTGACGACTTCCATCATGCCCTTCACGGCCTGCTGACCGGCGAAAAACAGGGCTACTACGCCGACTTTCGCGGCGCGACGGATCTCGCCAAGTCCTTCTCCCAAGGCTATGTCCTCGATGGCCGCTACTCCGCCTATCGTCGGCGGCGTCACGGCGCCCCTCCGGATGGAGTTGGACGAGAGCAATTCGTAGTCTTCGCCCAGAATCATGATCAGGTCGGCAATCGGGCGCACGGCGACCGCCTCGGCAGCATCCTCGACTTCCCGTCCCGGAAGCTGGCCGCCGCCTCCTTGCTGTTCTCGGGCTTTCTCCCCCTGCTCTTCATGGGGGAGGAATACGGAGAGCCCCGCCCCTTCCCCTACTTTGTCGATCACGAGGATCCGGAGCTCCTGGAAGCCGTGCGCAATGGCCGCAAGCGCGAATTCGCCGCCTTTCACGATGGAGTGGGCGACGACATCCCCGACCCGGCCGCCGAGGCGACCTTTGTTTCCGCCATCCTGCAATGGGAGATCCGCCATGAGGGGAGCCACGGCGTTCTCTGGGACTTCTATCGAGAGCTTCTCACTTTGCGGGAGCGCGTGCTTCGCCAGATCCCGCTCAATGGGAGCGAGAATTCCTGCGAGGCGAAGGGGGAGACCGGGCTGCTTCGGCTGAGGCGCAAATACGGAGAAGCCCGGCTGGAAGGCTTGTTCAACTTCTCGCGGCAGCCAGGTTCGATCCGCATCGATCCGGATCTGGCCGCCGCCGAGAAACTGTTTGACACCGAAGAAGCGCGGTGGATGGGGGAAGCCGTCCCTGGACCGAGCCGCCTCGAACCCGGCTCCCTCCTTTCCTTAGCCCCCCGCAGCGCCGTTTTCTATGCCAGGGGCATCGACTCCGCCCGATATCCAGAGAGCGACCGGTAGATCGGCCATCGCTTCTTCCAGCGGGAGCCGCCCCTCCCAACGGCGCGAGTTCCCCGTCAGAGCACATCGCCACGAGCCGGAAAGCGATTGGGGAAGAGGAGCCGAGGTTTCGCTCCATGTCGCGGGGCCGATCGGTGCCTCCTCCGGGGCGCAGAGCTTCGTGACAAAACGGGGAACGATCGCGATCAGGTGCTGCGTTCCCCAGGAGCGCAGGAAGCCGAAGGCGTGCCCTGCCCGCGATCCGGAAAAGGCGATCGGCTCATAGCTGCCGGAGCGGAAGAGCTCCGGGAAGAGCCGCCGCGCCTGCAAAGCCTTGTGCGTCACGAAGAGCTTGATCCTTCCATCCTCGACATGGGCCAGAAGCTCCTTCCGGTAGCCCGGCTGGTCTCCGTTCCTGCGGATTTCCGCCAGAAGCTCTCTGCGCAGGCTAAAATCGACAGGCCGTCGGTTATCCGGATCGACAAAGGAGAGATCCCAGAGCTCCGTCCCTTGATAAAAGTCGGGGACTCCGGGCGCCGCCGTCTTCAGGATGACTTGCGAAAGCGAGTTGTAGACCCCGTACCGGGCGATCTTCTGCTGAAAGGGGAGGAAAGCCGCAAGGAACTCCTTTCCCCCCTCCCAATCGAGAATCTGATCCAGAAAGGCGCAGCATCGCTCCTCGTAGAGACGGTTCGGATTCTGCCATCCCGAAAAGCTCCGCGCCTCCCGGCTCGCCTTGATGAAGTAGGCCTTGAAGCGCTCGCGGAACTCTTCGATCTCCTCATTCTTCCATGGCCAGCCTCCCAAGAGGGACTGGTAGATGGCATACTCCGCATTCGCGTCCGGAACCGAAAGCTCGCCGAGCTTGGTCTTTTTCTCCGCATTGATCTTGCTCCACCGGGCGAGCAGAAGCGCCCATTCTTCGGGAAGTTCGGCCAACACACACAAGCGGGCGCGAGCGTCCTCCCCCCGCTTTGCGTCGTGCGTCATCGTGGCATTGAGCGTGTGAGGCCAGTGGAGCCAGCGATCTCTTAGGAATGGATGAAATTCCTCCGCATCGATCCCGAAGCGGGAAGGATCGCTTCCGACTTCGTTGAGGGAAAGGAGACGATTGTAAACGTAGAACTGGCAATCTTCGGAGCCTTTGGCCATCAGAGGGCCGCTGAGTTGCTGAAACCGCCGGACGAAGTCGAGCGCCTGCGCTCGATCCTCCTCGGCCAGGGCGTGCGGCATCTCGCCAAGGAGAAACCGGCGGATGAATTCGAGCTCGGTCTTGAGCTGCGGCAGATTCTCTTCCGAGGTCTGGATCGCTTCGTCGATCCACCGCCGATCCTCCGGACTTGGCCCATCG
>JAQUAR010000180.1 GCA_028687155.1 Methylacidiphilaceae bacterium
GGCTAGAGCCGACCGCTTTGGAGAAGCGGTCTCGCCGGTCCGAGTTGACGGCGCGAGAACAACTCTCTTTACTGTTAGACAACAAAGCGGAAAATCGACCCGCACACAAAAAAGCGGACACTACCCATCACTTCCAAAGCCCCCCCTGAAAACCACGCTCCACCGCTACGTCTGGCTCTACAACGAACACCTCCCTCAAAAATCGCTCAATCATCAAACCCCACTTCAGGCCCTCAAAACATGGCAACAATCCCATCCGCAGCTCTTTCAAAAAACAGTACGTAATCATCCGGGACCTGATACCTACGCCGTCCAATACGACAAGGCCGCCGAATGCCTGAAGAAGGACCGCGAGCCGCTGCTTGCCTTCTACGACTTTCCGGCCGAACATTGGAAACATCTGCGCACGTCGAATCCGATCGAAAGCACCTTCGCCACCGTCCGGCACAGGACGATCCGGTCGAAGGGATGCCTCTCGAACAAGACCGCGTTGGCAATGGTGTTCAAGCTGGTCGCCGCCGCGCAGAAGACCTGGCGCCGCCTCGACGGCCACAACCAGTTGCCGAAGGTCATTCGAGGTGTGAAGTTCACCGCCGGGTACGAGGTCATCGCCAAGCCAGGCGACCTTCAATCCAAACCGCCGCCGCCTGATCCTTCAGGCCATCACCAAAAATCGGCGATAGCTCCTCGGCCTTTCGGCGACCCAGAGTACGACGTGGAAGTGGTTGTTGTCCGGCGATGTCCGACGTCTTCCCCTACAAGAACTTCTCGGCACAATGTTTGCGTTGCGTTGACGCGGAGACATGAGGTTTTCTGAAACCGCGCCCGCGTTCGTGCGGCGCACATCGTTTCCGCCATGCGCCCTTGACTGCGACAGCGAGAGGATCGCCCAATGCTGATCGAAGCGGGATTCGACATCGCATTTGAATGTCCGGCCCAGACGCCGATGCTCCTTCAGCTCAACGTCCACCCCACTCATGACGCTGACCTGCTCACGCCCGACAGGATCAACTCCAATCCTCCTCTTGCGATGCGCTCCTATGTCGATCTTTTCGGTAATCGCGTCACGCTCGTCGAGGCTCCCGCCGGCCTCGTCACATTCTCCAATCGCTTCGTCATTCATGACTCTGGCGAGCCAGACAAGGCGCCGCCGGATGTGCGGACGACGCCCATCGCAGACCTTCCCGACGACGTGCTGCTGTTCCTGGTCTCGAGCCGGTATTGCGACAGCGACAAGCTCGCCGACTTTGCCTGGTCGCGGTTCGGAAACTTGTCTGGCGGCGCCAGGGTCGTGCAGGCGATCTGCGATTTCGTTCACGCGAAAATCCGCTTCAGCTACCCGGATGCGCGCTCGACCCGCTGCGCCAGCGATTCCATGCAGGAAGGCATAGGCGTCTGCCGCGACTTCGCCCATCTCGCCGTTGCGCTCTGCCGCTGCATGAACGTTCCCGCCCGCTATTGCACCGGGTATCTCGGCGACATCGGCGTTCCGGTCGACATCAATCCAATGGATTTCAGCGCCTGGTTCGAGGTCTTTCTGGCGGGGCGCTGGTACACGAAAGACGCACGTCACAACCATCCCCGCATCGGCCGCATTGTCATGGGACGCGGTCGTGACGCTGCGGACGTTGCGATGTCAACCGCCTTTGGCGTCGCCAATCTCGCGCGCTTTGAGGTGCTGACTCAGGAGCAGGTTGAGCAAGGCTGATCACGCTGGACACGGCGCCGCCGCTCAGCGCCCACGTCTGCAGCCCTCGTAGCTCGTGCGGTTAGAGCCCGGGATCCATCGACGACCCGATGGCCACGCCAATTGTTGCCACGCAAATGCCGAGGGGCGGGTGCGCCGCACGGAAGCCCGAGGCCAACGCCGATGACGGCTATGCCGCACAGAATCCCTGTATCAGCGCACGACGGTTGAGCCGATCCGTATTTGGCGTTGTCCAGCATAGACTTAGCTGGGCTCCGCCGGCCAGCCCATTCCGAGGACGGAAGGGCGCTCCATAGTGGTAAAGAGCCGCCAAGAGGCTTGTGGAACCTCGAGCGACCGGGCTTTGGTCGCTATGTGTTGGGGTTCGCATGATTACCTTCTAGCAAATCGCCGTCCGTTGCTGATCGGGCGTGCGGTGCTTCGGGAGGTTGTGGCAAGCTGGAAAGCCGAGGTAAAGGTGATGAGAATCACCCTCCACAAGATGCGACGACCACGCCGGCGATCCGCATGGCGATTCTGGCGGGCAACGGGCAGCGATTACGAGTTGGCGATGGTCCCGAGTCCGCAAACGGACCGGGTCTTTTCGCGGCAGACCTGCTTTTACTGGGCGACAGCGAAGCCTTCCTCTATGCCGGCGATCGAGCGCTTGGGGGCCGTGCTGTTCACCGTAGGGGCGGGTACCGGCAAGAGCGTCTCGGTCTGCCGGATGGGCGAAGGGGGAGTGCGGATGGAAGTTGTCGGTCGTGGCGGCCCCGGCGCGGCTTCTACGCGGTAGTGCCGCCACAGTGCGCCACGACGGGCGCGCCGCTTACCGCCGCCTCCTAAACCGTCCATTGCTCGAGAAACGCGATCACGTCCTTCCGGAGGAAGCGCGTCACGCGCAGCGTCGGCCGGCAAGGCTTGAGCAACTCTTTCGCCGTCCAGTCGGTGATCGTCCGAATCGAGACGCCGAGGAGGTTTGCGAGCGTCTGCCTGGTCATCACGGCCGGGAACTCCTCGATTTCCCATCGAGATGCACTTTTGTGAATCGTCGTTTTCATGGAGTTGTCATGCGCTGATCGCGGCAAGGACGAGAAACGATGGGCAACTTCCGAGTCGACGAAGCAATCTCTTGTGCTAACCAGAGTATGATGCGCCATGATATTAAGTGGTAAACCCACTTAGGTTTGCTCGATGCTGCATTTCGGTGCGCGAACCTGCTTCCGGTGGGTTCCAGGGAAGCGGGTGGATTCCAGGGAAACTCTACTGATTTCCAGGGGTACCGGCGGAGGGACTCGAACCCACACCCCGTTGCCGAGACCAGATTTTGAGTCTGGCGCGTCTGCCATTCCGCCACGCCGGCCTGTTTCGCCCGGGCCGGTTCTCGAAAGAAGACCGGCCGAGACCAAAGGCTAGGAAAGAAGAAAAGCGCTTTCCCTCGCGTCCGTCAAGAAAGGAGCGGAGGAAGCAGAAGGCATGATCGATCAGCGTGGCCGGCTGTCTCCCACGAGGCGACCATGGGCAACGAGCCGGGCCGGCACATAGGCAAAGCCTCGATGGTATCCGCCCATCGAGCGAAACGGGTCGAAGAGGCGCACATCCGGGCCGCATCCTCGGGGGTTGTACAAGCCTCGATTGGGCTCCGAACCGGCCATGAGCCACCGGCCGCGGGTTGTTCTTTCCAGGAAGATCATCACGTGAGTGATCGGAGGGTCGCGCTCCGGGCGATAGGTATTTTCCCAAAAGAGGAGGTCGCCGGGGCGAAGATGGGTCCGAAGGTAGCGGGGATCCGGTTGGCCGCGGGAATCGGATGGAATCGACCAGAGAAGCCCCTTTTCCCGCAAGCGGCAGAACTGGTCGGAGGCTGTCCGCCCGAGATCTTCCCCCGCCAAGCGCAGAAAGAGGTAGCGGACCGTATTGGAGCAGTCCATCACCCAGGGGCGGGAGCTTCCTTCCGGGAGCCAGCGGGTACCGTATCCGATGCGGAGAGCCGCCAGGCGGCGAATCTCCTGAAGGACAAGATTCCTGGTGGCAGACGCTTGGCTTCCCCGGTTGGCTGCGGCAGGCGCGGGCGGGGGAGGAGCCGGTTCTGCCTTGGCGGCAGCCAGAGCGAGAACGAGAAGAAGGGCGAACCGCAGTGGGTAGGGCCGCATTCGGGTCGGGACCTACCCGAGGTACCCGCGCGGGAAAAGAAAAATCGCTCCCGCAGCGCCGCCGGGATGAGGTTTGACAACGATGGGACCGGAGGTCATACGAAGGGAAAGCCGTTTTGCGGAAGCGCGTATCCCGTGCCGGAGCTCGCGAAGATCGGAGCCCTCGGGTGAGGGGGCCGAAACGAAGCCTTTCCGGACGGCTCTCTAGGAGGAGTATGAAAACGAAAGTTCTGTCGCGGTTTGTGGTCTGTAGCGCCCTGCTGGGCCTCGGTTGCGGAATCTCTGGACGTCTGCTCGCTCAGGGAATCCCCTCGGTCTCCGGGCTGGAGCAGCAGGCCGGCGGGCAGGTAAAGAGCGAAGAAGCGAAGGTAGATAACGCAGCCCAGAAAGAGGAGAAGAAGGTAGAGAACCAAGGGAAGCAGGAAGAGAAGAAAACGGAAAAGGGCCTCAAGAAGGACGAGAAAAAGGCCAAGAAGAATCTCCACCACAAGGGGAAGAAGGAGAAGAACTCCTGGAAGAAAGCGGAAAAAGATCTGGGCCTGTAAGGCCGGTTCTTTGTTGGAAACGAAAGCGAGTGACCCGAGGGGGATCTTCCCCATCCGGGAGGATTTCCCTCGAGGT
>JAQUAR010000181.1 GCA_028687155.1 Methylacidiphilaceae bacterium
GTCGGCCGCCACGATCCGCTGCGCCAGTCCTTCGACGATGGCGGTCTTCCCGACCCCCGGCTCTCCAATCAAGACGGGGTTGTTTTTCGTCCGTCGGGAAAGCACCTGAATCGTGCGCCGAACCTCCGCATCCCTTCCGATCACCGGGTCGAGCTTTCCCTTTTGCGCAAGCTCGGTCAGGTCGCGTCCATACTTCTGGAGCGCTTCGTAGGTCTCTTCGGGATTGGGGCTCGTCACCCGCTGGTGGCCTCGCACTTCCGTCAAGGCCCGAAGAAAGGCTTCCCGGCTGATTTGGGCTTCGCGGAGCAGGCGTCCGGTCACTGTGGCCGACGGTTCGTCCAGGAGTGCCAGCATGAGATGCTCGACGCTGACGAATTCGTCCTTTAACCGCTTTGCCTCCTCCTGCGCCTTGACCAAGGCTTCTCGGAAGCGCTGCGTGACATACGCCCCGCTGTTGGACCCGGAGACGTGGGGCATCTGCTGAAGCTCCTGGCCCAGGCGCTCCCGGAGTTTGCCGACATCGATGCCCGCGCGGTCCAGCAAGCGGGGTACGAGCCCTTGCTCTTCGGCCAAGAGCGCTTCGAAGACATGCTCGACGTCCACCGACTGGTGGGAGTGGCGAACGGCTAGATTTTGCGCCTCGGCGATCGCCGCCTGCGCTTTTTCTGTGAATCGATTCATAGGCAAGACCTACCTCGGAAACTTACCGGAGGCCGACGGGAAAGCGCAAAACTTTACTGCTGCGCTAGAGCGCCGGAGTCGGCTTGCGCAAAAGAGCCTCGCCAGCGATCCAGAGCCAGCCGATGCCCAAGAGGCTGCCTCCGAACGGCGTGAGCCGGGTCCAGCCGGCATTCCCGCTGAGGACCCACGCGTACAGGCTTCCGGAAAAGAGGAGGATGCCGAAGAGGAAGCAGAGGGAGGGGACGGCAAAGCCCTTCGGATACCGGCCCAAGGAGAGAAGCGCCAACACGTGTATGAACTGGTACAAGACAGCCGTTTTCCAAGTTTCCAGAGAGTGGGGCAGAAGGGGAGAGGTGGAGAGCCGATGCGCGCCGTACGTGGCCGCCGCAATCCCGAGAAAACCGAGCAGGCCGGCCAAGCAAGTTCGAAAACGATTCACCTTGCCAGATTTGTCCGCCAGGACGACCTCTCCTGTCGAGCCGATTTCGAAAACCCGAGTCCCGAGCACGATAAACGCACGCACTCCCTCAAACTAAGGTTAGGATTGTCAAGAGGTTGGCAAAGGAGTATAGGGAAAGCGCCATGGCCGAGCGGCACGTCGCCCGACAGACCGGGGAACGGCTCTTTGGCTCTCGAGCGCAGCTCCTCAAGCGCGTCTGCCTGGTGGGCTTCGACGGTCTGGTCGAAGAGTCATTCCGGGTGGTCGACCACCGCCGCTCACGCGACCAGTATACCGTTCTCGCGACGATCGAGCAGTTTTTGACCCGCGTCCGGAAAGGGGAGCAAGAGGAGGCAGGCCATCGCTTGGAGCTCGTCGAGGGTCGTCCCCGCATGAGCGGGAGCGCTCCTTGGTTTGCCTCCGCTCTGGGCGCCCTGGGCGCCCAAGTTCACTTCCTCGGCGCCTGCGGAAAGCCGGGATGCATACATCAAGCCTTTTCCGAAGCGGAACGGCGCGCCACCGTTCATCCCTTGGCTCCTCCCGCCTACGAGCGCGTCTTGGAATTTAACGACGGTCGCGTTTCGTTCGGAGATTATCATCCGTTGGTGGAGATCACCTGGGAGCTCCTGGAAGAGCGGGTTGGGGCGGGCGCTTTGCGCGATCTCTGGGCAAAGGCGCATCTCGCCGCGTTCCTGAATTGGTCGCGGCTCCCGCATCTCTCCCTCCTTTGGAAGCGGCTTCTCTCCGAGCTTTGCCATGCTTCGGGCTCCCCGAGAAAGCTCCTTCTGTTCGACCTGGGGGACCTTCGCCATTCGACGGATGCCGACCTCCTCTGCGCACTCAAGATCCTGGCCGAGTTCCAGGCGAGCCACGACGTGGTGCTGAGTTTGAACGATCGGGAAAGCGAAGTCGTCGCCCGCGTCCTCCACCTGCCGGGAATCGACCTGGATTTTGCCAGCGCTCCCTCCTTGGCTGCAGCCATTCGAGAAAAAGTCGGGATTTCCACCGTGGGCATCCACTGCCCAAGATTTGCTGCGGGCGCCGATGGAGCGTCCGAGGAGGGGCTGCAAACCCCCCATACGACAAAGCCGAAAATCGTTCTTCAAGCGGGAGATCATTTCAATGCCGGATTTTGCGCCGGACGGCTTCTCGGTTGGAAGATCGTCCACTGCCTCCAACTCGGAGTCGCTTGTGCCGGCTTCTACGTCCGGCGCGCCGCAAGTCCCACCCGGGAGCAGCTCGTCCGGTTCCTGCAGACACTCTGAGATTCATAGGGAAGCGCATCGTGAACGGAACATCTCTTTGCCAATGACATACGAGTCCGCGCACGGATAGGATGCTGGGACCGCAAGAAGCAGTGGCGTGGCGGCGAGGTTCCGAGATCGGGATCCGCGCGCCAGCCTCAAAGGAGCAGAAGGAGCAGAAAAAAACATGATCCCCGTCAGACCGTTTGCCCTGAGCGCGGCCGCTCTTCTCTTGGCAGTCGTGCCGTTATCGATTCATGCAGAGCCCCCATCCACGAAGCCTGCGATCGCCGCCGCAGCGAAGAAGAAGAACTGGACGCCGCCCTCGCACAAGATCCTCGCTCAACTTCTCTCCGATCGGACGATGGCAGAACATCCCGAGCTGCTGAGCGTCACCTTTCATGGCGTGCCGCCAGGGATGGACAAGGTCTACACGATGTTCGCCGGTTCGTTTCCGGAGCGGATCGGCAACCCGGATGATCCGGATGATATCGACGTGATTACGAAAGGAATCACGATCGTCGATCCGCGTTGGCATCGCACGAAGGATAACCCGAAAAAATTCGTGGTGATGCTGCCGCTACGCGACAAGAACAAAGAAAACATCGGGCTCGTCGTCTACGCGTTCAAACTGGATACAAATCCCGGCAAGGGCGAGCGGGAATTCTTTGCCGAGGCGCTCGATTTGCGCGACGCACTCAGCGAGCAGATCCCAAGTTACGAAGCACTCTTCACCGCTCCCAAATGAGCCGCCACGCGCTCAAAAAGGGAGAGCCGGAAAGACGACCAATGGTTCGCGCAGGAACAACGGGAAGGAGAAGGAGGGCGCTCGGGTCTCTGGGAGGGAGATTGTCCTTCGCGGCTTCAGCGGTGCTCGCCTGGATGATCGCCGGGATCGGATCGCCCAAGGCGCATGCGCTGAAGTTCGTCGCGATCCAGCATCACCGGCATGCCGACGCCTCCATCCCGCCCTGGAAGCCGGGAAAGTTGGAACTGCAACCGGAAGAAGAGCTCCATGTCGTCGGCGCCGACGTCATGGATCGGATGACGCTCGGTTGGGTGGAGCGGATGCGAGAGGCCTACCCGCGTCTGAGTGTCACGATGGAAGCTCGCGCCTCGGGCACCGGTATTCCTGCTCTGATCGAGGGACGAGCGCAGGTGGCGACGATCGGACGCGAAATGCTGCCGGCCGAGGAGAAGGCGTTCGTCGATCGATTGGGCTATCCGCCGTTTGCCATTCGCGTGGCCACGGGCAGCGTCGGTTCCCTCGGCAAGACGGCTGCGATCGTCATTCTCGTGGACAAGGATAATCCGATCCCGGGTCTGACCTTAGCCCAGCTCGATGCCATCTACGGAGAAGAGCGTAAACGCGGTGAGAAAACGGAGATTCGAACCTGGGGAGACCTGGGGCTCAAGGATGAGTGGGAGAAGCGCCCGATCCACCTTTACGGCTTGGCGCCGCCCAATGGCATCGAAGCCTACTTTCAGGCACGCGTCCTGGAAGGCGGTGCCTACAGGTCCGACATTCAGTTCGTCAAGGGCAGTGGGTTCACGCACGCCTTCAATGTGGCGGTCCGTGACATGGCAGCGAAACCCGGCGGGATGACCTATGCGACGCTGGCGAATCTCGAGCCGAACGTGAGGCCCGTGCCCCTGTCCGAGAATCCCCGGGGTCCCTTCGTCTTGCCCACGACCGAGACCGTCTATGAACACGCCTATCCGTTGAGCCGCTATATCTACATCTACGTGAACCGGGCTCCCAACCAGCGGCTTGAGCCCAAAGTGGAGGAATTTTTGAAGCTTGTGCTAAGCAGGCAAGGACAGGAAGAGGTCGCCAAGGACGGCGTCTACCTTCCTCTGACGCCGAATCTCGTTCGCGAAGAGCTGGCGAAGCTTCGCAATTGAGAGTTCTGCGCAAGCGCAGGGAGAGAGCGGGGGCGAAGGCTTGTCCTGGGCCAGGGACAGGGCGGCAGTCAACCAGAGGGAAATCAGGGCGGCAAGGGATTGGAGGAGCCGTGTGTTCATCGATTTGCGCTCCTCCCCTGCAAACGGCAGCCTCCTTGCCTAACCT
>JAQUAR010000182.1 GCA_028687155.1 Methylacidiphilaceae bacterium
AAATCGAATGAAAATCTTGCTCGATCCCGTCTCACGAGGAGATCCTCGCGGCCGGAACTCCTCGCAAGCGACTCAACCGGCACCTCTCTCGCGCGAAAGCTCGTACTGGTGAGATATGGCGGCTAGAGAACCGTGGGATGGAACGACTCCTTTTCTTTCCCGGCGGGCCTCTCCTTCTCCTGCTCTGCTGGGTTTGCCTGTGCGCGGAGGGGAAGGCGAAGGAGCTCGTCGTGGTCGACCAGGACGGAGCGGGACCGGGAGGGAGCGACATGCAGTCGCTCCTGCTGGTGCTCCACTCGCCGGAGGTCGAGCTATTGGGAATCACTCTGGTCAGCGGGGACTGCTGGAGGGACGAGGGAGTCGCGCACACGCTCCGGCTCTTGGAAGTCGCCGGAAGGCGGGAGGTTCCCGTCGTCGGAGGAGCCGTCTATCCTCTCTTGCGGACCCGCAAGGAGACCGAGATCTGGGAAGAGCTCTTCGGCAAGCTCTTCTACAAGGGGGCCTGGAACAGAGCCTACCTCGGCAAGGAGCTCCACCCTCCCCTTTCGTTTCCGGAGGATCCCTTCCGCCCTCCCCCGCCGGTGGAAGGAACGCCTGCGCTTCGACCGACTCCCGGGATCGCGGCGAACTTCCTCATTGAGGCGGCGCGCAATCACCCGGGGGAAGTGACCCTGCTGGCACTGGGCCCCTTGACCGATATCGCGCTCGCCTGCCGGCTCGACCCCGAGTTTTCCCAGCGGATCAAGAAGCTTGTGCTCATGGGCGCAAGCATCGATCCCCGGACGAGCGATCCGGAATGGAGCACCGATCCTCGGTTCGAGTTCAACTTCTTCTGGGATCCCGAAGCCGCCCATATCGTCTTGACCTCACCCTGGAAGCGGGTGGAAGCCTATCCGGTCGATCCCGGGATCCAAGCGGTCATGCGCCGGGAGCTTCTCTCCGAAGTCAGCGAAGGGAATTCGGCGGTCGCCCGCTACCTCAAACAATATGCCTGGATCGGGCTCCCGATGTGGGATGAGGTCGCGGTCGCAGGCTGGCTCGATCCCTCCCTGATCGTCCAAAAGGAGACCCTATTCCTCGACGTCGACATCTCGCACGGCCCGGGCTACGGGAACACCTTGACCTGGAAGCCGGGGAGCGAGCCCGGACTCGGGCAGCAGAGGGTCGAGCTGGTCCGGCAGATCGAGCCGAAGCGCTTCTATCGCTTCTTCCGGGAGCGCATTTACACAGCGCCCTCCGAGCGATAGACTGCGAAATCATCTCTCGAGCAGAGCCTCGCTCCGTGGCACGCAAGCTGCTTTCGAACGGGGCGATGAGAGACCCCCTTCTGGACGAGTGGCACCCGATCGCAGCCTCGGAGGAGTTGCCCGAGGGAGGGGCGCTCCCTGCCTCCCTCCTGGGGCAGGAGATCGCACTCTGGCGCGGAGATCGTGGCGTTCATGCCTGGCCCGATCTCTGCCTCCACCGGGGCGCACGTCTCTCGCGCGGCAAGGTCGCGCGGAACTGCCTCCGTTGCCCTTACCATGGCTGGACCTATTCCGAAGAGGGCCAGTGCATCGCGATCCCGGCCCACCCGGGAGTCCGCCCGCCGCAGCGAGCTCACCTCCTCCCCTTCCCGGCTCGGGAGCGCTACGGGATGGTTTGGGTTTCCTTAGGGTCTCCTTCCGGGGATCCTCCGCCCTTTCCGGAGTGGGAAGAGGGCTCTCTGGCCAAAACCCGGTGCGGCCCCTACCGGGTGAATGCCTCCGCCCCGCGCCTCCTCGAGAATTTTCTCGACGTGGCCCACCTGCCGATCGCCCACGAGGGCATCCTGGGAGACCCGAGCCGGCCGGAGATCCCTGCTTACCGCGTCGAGCGGAGGCCGGAAGGCGGATGGATCGCCGCCGACATCCCCGTCTGGCAGCCCGATCCCGACGGGAGCGGCCGGGCCCAGACGGTCACTTACACCTACGAGATCCTCCGGCCTCTGGTGGCCCGCTTCCGCAAGACCGGGGAGGGGAAGCGGTATGGCATCCTCGCCGCAGTCCACCCGATCGGCCCGCGGGAAAGCGCTTTCTGGATGTGGAACTTTTGGGACCCGCAGCAAGGGGTTCGGCCCGAGGAGATCCGGGCGCACCAGGAGCGGATCTTCGCGCAAGACCGGCCGATCGTCGAATCGCAGCGGCCCGAACTCCTTCCGCTCGACCTCCAGGCGGAGCTCCACCTTCCTTCCGATCGCCTGGCCATCGCCTACCGGCGCTGGCTTGCCGAGCTGGGCGTCGGCTTCGGCACCGCCTGATCGCTCCACCGTTTCCCGCGCGCCTCTTCCCATAGGGGAACCAGCCGCATTTCGGGTACGAGCACCAGCCCCTTGTTGGTCAGCCGGATCTCGGGGATCACCGAGAGCGAAAGCAGGTTGAAGCCCATGTAGGGGAGCCGACAGCCGGCTTTCTCCCAAGCAGCCTTGAGCGTTCGCATCGCCTCGGCGACCTCGCCGATCCTCCGGTCGGAGAGGAGCCCCGCGACGGGAAGCTCGACCAGCGCCATGATCTGCTCCTCGGCCACCACGCAGACCCCGCCCTGGCTGCTCTCCAAGGTGCGGGCAGCCATTGCCATCTCCTCCACCCGCTTTCCTGCGACCAGGAGGTTGTGTGCATCGTGGCCGACGGTCGACGCCACGGCCCCTTGCTGCAAGCCGAGTCCTTCGACCAAGCCCCAGGCGATCTCGCCGGTCTTCCCGTGCCGCTCGAGAACCGCGAGCCAACAGAGGTCCTCCTCCCTCACCCGCCGGAGGATCTCGCGCCCCGGAGCCACGACCGTCCGGTGGCGGACGAGGATGCCCGGCGGGTCGATCCCGAGGAGGTGGAAGCGCCTCGGTTCTTCCGGCAACAGGGGGCAGGAGAGCTTGCGCTCGGGCAAGCGGACCGTCCGGTAGGCCTGAGGCGGATAGCGGTAGCGCGCGCCAAGGGCTTCCTCCAAGCGCGAAGTGACCTCTCCCTCCTCCACCAGGAGCTCGCCGCCGAGCCAGGTGTTCCGAACCCGTCCTTGGTCGTCGAGTAGCACCAGGTCGGCACGCCGCCCAGGAGCGAGGCCCCCCATCTCATGGTCCAGCCCGAAGCGGACAGCCGGATGGAGCGAGCCCAGGCTCCAGCCGATGGGTCGGCTCAGCCCATGCCGCCAAGCCTCCCGGACCACCCAGTCGAGGCCAAAGAGGAGCAGATCGTCGGGATCGCGATCGTCGGTGCAGACGCAGAGGCGCTTGGGCGAAGCTCCCAGCCGGGTCACGGCCTCGATCGCCTTGGGGAGGCTGTGCCAGGGGGTCAGCGGCGGACCTCCGCGCAAGAAGATCCACATCCCCGACTGGAGCATCTGCAGGGCAATCCCCCCTTCCCCCGCCTCGTGCGTGTCGGTTACGCCGCTGGCGGCGTAAGCCGCCACGAACCCCTCTCCGTAGATGTGGCCGCAGACGGGTCGGCCCCGGCGGAGCGCCTCCCGCAGGATCGCGTGGGAACGCGGGTGGCCCGCGGCGACCGCGACGAAGTCCATCTTTTCCCCGAGGGCGACCGCTTCGGGGAAACGATCGAAGAGTCGGGCCACGTCGTCCCGATGGATCTTGCCGCCGGAGGTCTCCAGCCGCGCGTCGGTCGCGGGAACCGTGCTCGGGACCGTGAGAAAGATCGAAAGGGGTGACCTCCGGGCATCCTCGAGCATCCATTCAATTCCTTTTCGGCCGAGCACGTTGGCGATCTCATGGCTGTCGCAGAAGATCGTGGTGGTCCCGTTGCGCAAGGCTGCCTCGGCATAGGCGCAGGCCCCGACCATGCTGCTCTCGATATGGACATGGGGATCGACTAGGCCCGGGGCGATCGTTCCTCCCCGGGCGTCGTACTCCCGTCTACCCCAGCGGGGCGGGGCAGATCCCTGCGGTTTCACGGCCGCGATTCGACCACCCAGGATCCAGATTTCGCGATTCGGGAGGATCGCCTCCGTATAAGGACAGAGAACCCGGGCTCCGCGCAGGAGGAGATCGGGAGGCCGCCTGCCCGAAGCGACCAGAGCGAGATCACGGGTCATCCTCGAAAGCGGAGGAACGGCAAACGGCTTCTTCCTACCAACGATCGGACTAGACCTGCCTGCCATCGTCAATACTTTCCCTCCGGTTGGAGAACTGAAGTCCTTTCCTCATCATCATCCAGCGGTTCAAGCAACATGCATGCCAAAGAGTCTCGCTTGGGCGATCCAGCAAGGAAGCCGCTAACGGAGCGGCCGCTCTCCGAAACCTATGCAAACCGCTACATAGCCGCTCAAGGCTATGCGGCGAGCCTGCTGTTCGGTTCCTGCTTCCTAGAGTCCCGTTTCACGCGGGGCTTGCGCCTCGCGCCAGAGCATTCCTCTCCACAGGCTGCCACCGCAGAGCTTGCGGCCACAATTTCGAG
>JAQUAR010000183.1 GCA_028687155.1 Methylacidiphilaceae bacterium
AGGCATCGTCGTCCCCGGAGGCTTCGGCCACCGGGGCGTTCAAGGAAAGATCATGGCCGCCCGTTTTGCGCGGGAGCGGAAGATCCCCTATCTTGGTCTCTGTCTGGGCATGCAGATCGCGGTAGTCGAGTTCGCGCAGCATGTCCTCGACATGCCCGAGGCTCACAGCACGGAGTTCTGCCCGACAACCCCCGACCCGGTCATCTGCCTGCTCGAAGAGCAACGGCAGATGCTCCAAAAAGGAGCCTCGATGCGGCTGGGCGCTTCCCTTTGCCATCTCGTTCCGGGCACCAAGTGCCAAACGGTCTATCAGGCCCTTTCGGCTCGAGAACGCCACCGCCACCGCTACGAGTTCAACAACGCCTACCGGGAAGCCTTCGAGAGGGCCGGCTTCCTAGTTGGGGGAACCTCCGAGGACACCAAGCTCGTCGAGCTCCTGGAATTGGCCGATCATCCCTGGTTCGTGGGTTGTCAGTTCCACCCCGAGTTTCACTCGCGCCCTAATGCTCCCCATCCCCTCTTTGCCGGCTTCCTGCGGGAAGCACTACGGGTTTCCGCCGGCTAGCCATGTTCCTGGAGAGCTCATCCTTTTTTCTGATCGCGGGGCCCTGCGTGCTGGAATCCGAGGAGTTGGCCATCCGGATCGCCTCGCGCCTTCAAGAAGTCGCCTCGCGCCTCGGGCTTTCCTTCTGCTTCAAGGCTTCGTTCGATAAGGCCAACCGCTCTTCCATCGGCTCCTACCGTGGTCCGGGATTGGAAGAGGGACTGGAAATCTTGGGACGGATTCGGAAGACGCTGGGAGTTCCCGTCACCACAGACGTCCATGAAAGCAGCCAAGCGGCACCCGTAGCGGAGGTCGCCGATCTTCTGCAGATTCCGGCCTTTCTCTCGCGGCAGACCGATCTCCTTTTGGCCGCCGCCGCGACCGGCAGACCGATCAACGTCAAAAAAGGGCAGTTCCTCGCGGCTTCGGACATGGACCGCATCGCCGAAAAGCTCCGTTCGGGCGGCTGCCGGAGCTTTTTCTTTACCGAGCGAGGCACCTCTTTCGGCTATCATGACCTCGTTGTCGACATGCGGAACTTGGTACAGATGAGGAGACGAGGTTACCGCGTCATCTTTGATGCCACCCACTCGGTCCAGCGGCCCAGCGCCCTGGGCTCCGCCTCCGGCGGAGATCGGGATCTGGCCTTCCCGTTGGCGCGGGCGGCCGTCGCCGTGGGAATCGACGGGCTCTTCCTGGAAACTCATCCCTCTCCCGAGGAATCTCCCTCCGACGGAGCGACCATGATCCCCCTGGAGCAAGTCTCTTCTCTTCTCGAAAAGCTTCTGGAAATCCATGCAGCGGCCAAAAACGGCAGACCCGCGTAGAGTCCTCTCCCCTTCCGAGGCCGTCCCGTCCGCCGACAAGCGGAGGGCAGGCGAAAAGAAGGGCAACCTGCTTCTTCTCTCCGCGATCGCCCTCTGCTCTTGGGCGGTCGCCTCGGCTCCCGCGACAGCCCGGGCGGATTCCGCCTCGATCCCGCTCGGCTCGGTAGTCAAGGAGTTTCGCCTTCCCCAAAGAAACACCCAAGGGGGACTCGATGGGGTCATCACCGGTCGGGAAGCTCACGCGATCAGCGTCAACCGGACGGAAATCATCGACATGAAAATCGAGCTCTATGACCAAGGCAAGATCGGAACCACCATCCTTTCCCCGCGCTGCGACCTCTGGAAACTCGAGGATCGCCTAAGCACGCAATCCGGGGCGGTCGTCGAGCGGCCCGATCTGCGGCTCACAAGCCAGATCATGGATTGGGAGGTCGCAGAGCACCGGGGCGTTTTCCGGCAGAACGTCCGTGTGGTCCTTTTTCATCTTCCGCTGGCAAAGCCCTCGAGCCGGCAGAGCGCCGAAAAGAGTACACCCGCCTTGCGACCAGGCGATGCTCCCTCTTTGAAACCCCTAGGATCCTCGCAATGAAACCCTTTTTTCCATTCTTTGCCTGCCTGCTCCTGGTGAGCTTATCGACAAGCGAGCTTCGGGGGCAGTTCCCCGAGGGAAAGCCCTCGGAGCTGCAAGGCCATCCGGACGCCACGGTCGTCACCTCCAACACGTTCCGATTGGACATGAACATCCATCAGGGTTTCTTTAACGGAAACGTGATCCTGGTCACCAACAACATGCGGATGAGGTCCAACGAAATGACCGTCTTCTTCGACGAGACCGGTAACCAGGTGAAACGAATGATCGCCCGAGGTGACGCCATTCTCGAGCAGACCACCCGGACGGGAAAATCGAGCCAGATGGAGTACATCGTCGCCGAGAACAAGCTCATCATGACCGGAAACCCCGAGGTGATTGACGAGAAGAACCATGTCACCGGAACCGTCATCACCCTCTTTCGGGATACCGATCAGATGCAGGTCGACGGTCATAGCAAGGTCGTCCTCTACCAAGGGCAGAGCGCGGGGCAGCCATCGCCGCCACCCGCGCAACCAAGATAGCAGAGCGTCTACGCCATGTTTCGTCGAAGAATTCTTATCCTTTCCACGAGCGCCGGCACCGGCCACGTGAGAGCCGCCGAGGCTTTGGACAAGGTCTTCCGCCATCAGCCGGAAACCGACGAGGTCCTGACCGTCGATGCCCTCAAGTTCACCAACAAGATTTTCCGCGACTTTTATTCGAGCCTCTACATTCAGCTCGTGGAAAAGGCGCCCACCTTCCTCGGCTGGTGGTACAAGATGACCGATGAGCCGTGGAAGACCGATCGCATGCGCTTGATGTTGGATCGGCTCAACACGGGACCCCTCGTCGAATTCATCGAAAGCTTTTCCCCAGACGTGACCGTCTGCACCCATTTCCTGCCCGCGGAATTAATCTCCCACCTGATCTCCCAAGCGGGATTGCGCACGCGTCTTTCAATTGTCGTGACCGATTTTCACTTCCACGCCATGTGGCTCTGCCGACTCTTCCATCGTTATTTCGTCGCCACCCAAGAGACACGAGTCCACCTAAGTCGCCTCGGGCTTCCCGAAGAGCGAATCACGGTCAGCGGAATCCCTATTGATCCCGTCTTTTCGCTGCCGCTGGATCGGTCCGAGGCTCGGCGAGCCCTCGGATGCGATCCCAACCTCCCCCTCCTTTTGGTCTCCGCGGGCGCGCTTGGAGTGGGCCCGGCGGAAGTCGTCGTCGAATCCCTTCGAAGCGTGAGCAGACCCGTCCAGATCGTCGTCATCTGCGGCAAGAATCCGCTTCTGCGCGACCGGCTCCTGCAAACGAAGGCCGACTGGACAAACTCCTTCCCCCTCAAGGTGCTCGGCTTCACCCACGAGATGCACCGGTGGATGGCGGCTGCGGACCTCTTCATTGGGAAACCCGGAGGGCTCACCGCGTCCGAAGCCATGGCCAGAGGTCTGCCAATGATCGTCGTGGCTCCCATCCCAGGTCAGGAAGAGTTGAATAGCGATTACCTCCTCGAGCAGAGGGCGGCCGTCAAATGCCACGAATTCACGACACTCGCCTTTAAGGTCGACTCCCTCCTTTCCGATCCCGCCCGCCTGCAGGCGATGCAGCGGGCGGCGCTGGAAACCGCCCGGCCGAATGCGGCCCAGATCATCGTCCGCCGCTTATTGGATGACGAAGCCCAGGAGCCCGAACCCGTTTGGATCAATCGCAAACAAAAGCAGCAGATCGCTCAGGTCGCCAAGGCGGTGAAGCTCTAGCGAAGAGCCTCGGCCTGCCGGGGTTCCCTCCTGTGCCCGCACTCCCTCCCGCAGAGGCCCGTCTCCCCAAGTTCCTCTGGGGAGTCGCCACCTCCGGCTTCCAGCACGAGGGAGGGATCAATGGGGCCGGGGAACCCCTCAACAACTGGGCGTGGGCCGAGCGCGAGCGACTGGTCGAGCCCTCGGGCCGGGCGAGCAACTTCTGGGAGCTCGCCGAAGCCGACCTGGAGCGGGCGGCACGGTTGGGACTCAACGCCTTTCGCCTGGAGCTGTCCTGGAGCCGGATCCAGCCGATTCGCACCCTTCCGGACACCGAGTCGGGTGCCCCCCCTCCTCCCTTCGATTCCACGGCACTCGAGCGCTACGCCGCGATCCTGGCCCACTGCCGGCTTCTGGGACTCGAACCGATCGTCACCCTGCACCATTTCACCCACCCGGCTTGGCTGGGACTCGACGCGTGGCTGCAGACGGAAACGATTGATCATTTCGTCACCTACGCTCGTTACACCGTTCAAGCCCTTCTCGAGCACCTCTCCCAAAAGCATGGCGTGCAGCCACCCCGCGTCTACCTCACGACCAACGAACCCAACATGTTGGCGGCCTGCCACTATCTCTACGGCTATTTTCCCACGGGTCCGGGGCGTGGAGTCCATGCCGTCGCCAAGGCCCTGATGCACCTCCTG
>JAQUAR010000184.1 GCA_028687155.1 Methylacidiphilaceae bacterium
CGGTCGACGCCGCCCTGGTTGCCGGAGATCTCCTCCGGCGGAGCTTCGGACGGCCGGTCATCATTTCCGAAGAGACCGCCTACGACATCAAGATCCAGACCGATCGGCAGTGCCAAGAGTTGATCTGCCGGACGATCCTCCGCGACTTCCCCGATCATCGGATCCTAGGGGAAGAGGGGACGGATGGGTCACCGACCGGAGAGGTGGAATGGATCGTCGATCCACTCGATGGCACGGTGAACTTCACGTATGGCATTCCCCATTTTTGCACCTCGATTGCCGTCCGGGTAGAAGGCGAGACCCTGGCGGGGGTGATCTACGATCCAATTCGGCAGGAGCTTTTCACCGCGGAAAGGGATCGATCTCCCCGGCTCAACGGCAGCCCCGTTACCGCGAGCAAGCGGGCTCGCCTCTCCGAGGCGGTCTGCGTGGTCGGCTTTTCTCGAAGCCGAGCGGGAATTGAACAGGGGCTACGCCTCTTTCAATACCTCGTCCCCCGCGTCCGAAAAATTCGACTAACGGGTTCGGCTGCTCTGGATCTAGCCTACGTAGCCTCCGGCAGGATCGACGCCTACTTGGAGCAGGAGATCCACCTCTGGGACATCGCCGCCGGCGTCCTGCTTCTGCAGCAGGCTGGGGGCCGGATCCACCAATTCCCTAACGCGGGCACCAATACGCTGCGTGTCACGGCGACCAACGGGCTGCTCGACTTGAGCGGTCTGCCTGTCGCCGAATAAGGCGAACCCGGACGCTTCCCTTTTGTCCGTCTTGAGGAGCCGGCGTTGCCCAGCAGCCCTCAGAACGCCCTTCTCTATGCTCGCTGCAGGAGAGTGCTCCGTTCCTCAATCGAGCCGAGGAGATCCTTCCAGGAAGAGATGAAGGAGTCGGCTCCGTCTCGTTGCAGTTGCTCGGCCAGCGCGTGATCGTCGATTCCCGCCTCGCGGAATTCGGCAAGCAGCGCGGCGGCATCGCCTCCGTCGGCGGGAAGCAGCTCTCCGATCTCGCCATGATCGGCGAAAGCCAGAAGGGTCTCCTCCGGCATCGTATTGATGGTTTTGGGAGCGGCAAGGGAGCGAACGTAGAGGATGTCGGAGGCCTGCGGATCCTTCGTGCCCGTGCTGGCCCAGAGAAGCCGCTGCGGCTTGGCTCCCGACTTCTCGAGCGAGCGCCAGCGATCGGATGCGAGGAGCTCGCAATAGGCCCGATAGGCCTGCTTGGCCACGGCGATCCCCAGCTTGTTTTGGAGGCGTGCGGGCACTTTGCCCGTGGTCGCCTTGTCCCACCGGCTGATGAATATGGAGGCGACCGAAGAAACCGCATCCAAGGGCAGTCCCGCCGCTTTCCGACGCTCCAGTCCTTTCATGTAGGCGTCCGCCGCCGCGGCATACTGATGAGCGGAGAAAAGCAGGGTAACGTTGATGGAAACCCCATCGGCGATCGAACCGGCGATTGCCGGCAGGCCTTCCTGGGTACCCGGGATTTTGACCAGCAGGTTCGGGCAGTCCATCGCCCCATGAATCCGCTTCGCTTCTTTTAGGGTACGATCCGCATCGTAAGCGAGTAACGGTGAAACCTCCAGCGAGACCTGGCCGTCGAGCCCCCCGGTCGAGTCGTAGATGGGCCGGAAGAGGTCGGCTGCTCTTCGAAGATCCTCCATGGCCAGCTCGAAGAAGAGGGCTTCCCCCTCGAGGCCGCGTGAGACGCCTTCGGCAATGGACTCGTCGTACCGGTGGCTCTTGGCGATCGCATGGTCGAAGATGGTCGGGTTGGAGGTCAATCCGGTGACCGAATCGTCCCGGATATACTTTTCCAGGAGCCCCTCATCGAGCATCTGCCGCGAGATGTTGTCTACCCAGAGACTCTGTCCAAGGTCATGTAGTTTTTGGGTCGCTTTCATGGGAGTTTCCGTTCGGCGGGTTGTTTTTCGGGAAGTGGAGTTCCGTTTCGTCCATTTCAGAACGAGGAATCTACCAAGTAATATTATCCCGGATCGGGACGCGGGTCAATCTCGCGCTTCGTCGGCTTGCTTCGCTCCGTCCTTTGCCGGAGCCTCCCGTTCTTCAAAAAGCCTGTCCTAAAGATTCCAGTACCGGGCGAAAATCCCGATGATCAGAATCGCCAAAACGTTCATGACCTTGATCATGGGGTTGATGGCCGGCCCGGCGGTATCCTTGTAAGGATCGCCGACGGTGTCGCCCGTGACCGCCGCCGCATGCGTCTCCGATCCCTTGCCTCCGTAGTGTCCTTCCTCGATGTACTTCTTCGCATTATCCCATGCGCCTCCCCCAGAGGTCATGGAGATCGCGACAAAGAGACCCGTCACGATCGTCCCGATGAGGGCGCCCCCGAGAACGACGGGGCCAAGCCCGGGGATCACCGCAATCGCGATGACAAGGATCAGGGGCAGCAGGGCCGGGAAGACCATTTCGTGCAAAGCGGCCTTCGTCACGATATCGACACATCGACCGTAGAGCGGCTTCGCCGTTCCCTGGAACAGGCCGGGGATCTCCACGATCTGCTTCCGTACTTCTTCGACGACGGCTCCTGCGGCATTTCCCACCGCCGCCATGCTTCGGGCAGCAAAAACATAGGGGAGGATGGCTCCGAGGCAGAGACCCACGATCACCTTGGGATCCTGGAGTCGGAACTGTAGTCCCTCCGCTGTCGCCTGTGAACTGTAGTGACGGAGCTCTTCCACGTAGGAACCGAAAAGGACGAGGGCGGCGAGCCCCGCTGATCCGATCGCGTATCCCTTGGTGACAGCCTTCATCGTGTTGCCCACCGCGTCGAGCTCGTCGGTTACTTGGCGCGTCTGCTTGGGCAGTCCGCTCATCACGGCGATTCCGCCGGCGTTATCCGTGATGGGTCCAAAGCTGTCCAGCGAAATGACCACCCCCGCCATGCTCAACATACAGCGAACCGCGATGGCTACGCCGTAGAGCTGATCGAGCCAGAAGGTGACGAGCACGGCCAGCGCAATGAAAAGCACGGGAAGCGCGGTCGCCTCCATCCCCAGGGCCAAGCCGGCAATGATGTTTGTGGCATGACCCGTCTGGGACGCTCGCACGATCCGCTGCACCGGCTTTCCCGTGATCTTCGTATAGTGATCGGTGATCACCACCATGGCGGCCGTCATGAGCAGTCCGATGACGGAGCAGCTATACTCCTGAGCCCACCGGTCAGGAAAGAGCCAGAGACAGAGCGGAAGAAAAAGGGTTGCCGCTACGACGCCATTGGCGATCACGCCCTGGACCAGGGCTCTGCCCGCCGGGGCCTTCGAGTAGCTCACGTACCCGATCCCGCAGAGGGCACCCACGACGGTAATGCAACCGACGAGGAAGGGGTACATCATCGCGGCGGGATCCCCTCCCAGGCTGATTGCCGCAACGAGGACAGCGCCGATCAGGCTGACGACATAGGTTTCGAAGACATCCGCGGCCATTCCCGCACAGTCACCGACGTTGTCACCGACGTTGTCCGCGATCGTGGCCGGATTCCGGGGATCGTCCTCTTCCAGGCGCTGCTCGATCTTCCCGGTGAGGTCGGCGCCCACGTCGGCCGCTTTGGTATAGATTCCCCCGCCCAGGCGCGCGAAGACGCTGATCAGACTCGCTCCCAGAGCCAGGCCAACCAGGGATGAGACCGTCTCCCTTAGTCCTTGGTGGGTGACCGAGAGAAAGTAAAATGTCCCCACCGAGAAGAGAGCGAGTCCCACGACCAGCAGTCCGGTAACCGCCCCGCCCCGGAAGGCGACATGCATGGCCCGCTGGGATCCAATCGTGGCCGCCTGCGCCGTCCGAACGTTGGCCAGCACGGCAACGCGCATGCCGATGAATCCTGCCAAGAAAGAACAGCCTGCACCCAGGAGGAATCCACCACCCGCCCACCAACTCTTGAAGATCCCGATGAGAAGAAAAAGGAGCAGGGCGATGGCAGTCACCGTCCGGACCTGCCGGCTCAGGTACGCGGCAGCGCCTTCTTCGATGGCACTCGCGATCGAGCGCATCTTCTCGTCGCCGGCGTCCATCCCGCGTACTTGGAATGCTAAGGCGACCGCCGCGATGACCCCGACGAGCGCAAAACCGATCGCGAGCAGGAGCGCATGATCGATCAAAAGCTGCTGCATGGTGCGAGATCACCATAATCTGCTCGAAGTGAAGAGTAAGTCCTTTTTTCTCCTCCCGGTTCTTTCCCCAATCGAATGGGCAGTGAGGGATTCGAACCCCCGGCCCTCTCGGTGTAAGCGAGACGCTCTACCACTGAGCTAACTGCCCGCTGCTTCCGCCTGTTCGAGCGGAAGGTCTACCCCCCGATCCCGGCCACTGCCCCGGCCGCCAAGG
>JAQUAR010000185.1 GCA_028687155.1 Methylacidiphilaceae bacterium
CGTGAATCCCCTCCAGGAATCCTTCCTGGCTCACGCCAGCCCGGAGTGGCTCGGCCTCGTCGGCGATCCGAACCAGTCGATCTACGGATGGCGCGGATCCAGTCCGGATCTGATCCGGGGAAAGATCACGGATCCCTCGTTCGGTCGCTATCCCCTTTCCAGGAATTTCCGCTGCGCGGTGGAACATCTGGCGCTAGCCAATAGTCTGGCCAGCGATGGCGTGCGCCTGGTCTCGGGCACGGGACGGCACGGCAAGCTCTGGATGAGGTCCTACCGCAGCCGGGAGGAGGAGCTCGACGCGGTTGCTGCGGCGGCTCACCGCTGCGCGCCGGATGGGGATTTGACCATCCTGGCCCGATCGCGGGCCCCCCTGCAGCAGATCGAGGAGCGCCTGCTGTCCCTTGGCGTGAAAAACTACCGGCTGCGCGGAGCGCTCTCCGTTCGCGACCGGACCGAGACCAAGGACGTGGTCGCCTACTTCCGCGTCGCGCTCAATCCGAACGACTTCGTCGCCGCCCGGCGCGTGTTCCATCTCTATCCGGGAGTTGGACCGAAGACCGCCGCCCAGATGGCGGAGGCCATTCGCCATGGGGCCGGTTTCCGCTCCCCCGCGTCGTGCGACCGCATTCCATGGCTCCTTTCCCGGCTCGCCGACGAGTCGTCGCCGATGGCCGTGCGGGCGAAGCTCCTGCGGGAGGAGTACGAGAAGCTGCTGGAGACGAAGTGGAGGAGCGATCCGGAACAGTTCAAACGGCGCAAGAAGATCCTGGGGGACATTGTCGCCTCGGCGTCCGCGTCGAAGTCGGCTCGCGCCTGGATCGACGTCGCCGCTCTCGACCGCGACGCGGTCGCCGGCCACGGCGGGGAGGATTCGAAGCCGAAACAAACGATTGAGCTTGCAACCATACACGCGTATAAAGGAGCGGAAAAAGAAGCGTATTTGGGTGATCGGCGCCAACGAGGGACTGTTCCCCCTCCGCAACCAACAGGTCGAGGAGGAGAAGCGGCTGGCCTACGTCGCGGCGACCCGCTCGCTGTCCGATCTGGCCATCACGTCTTCCCGGGAGGCGAGGCGATCCCGGTTTTTTCCCATGGGTGGGCAAGGAGTGGAGGGGAGATAGGAAGGTCGCCGCCTCCCCGGGCACGGGGCGTTGTGGCGAGAGTCCCGATCGGCGCATAGTGGCTGCATGACACCCGCACCTACCCGCGAGGAGCTCCTCGCGCTGATCGACCGGACCGACCGGCCTCACGCCATGGCGATCGCCGGGAACGGCGACCGCCCCTGGCTCGTGCTGATCCTGTCCGAAGACGCGAAGGACGAGGACGCCCCGTCCCGGCTCGCGGATTTCATCCTGGGCTACTGGCCGCTGAAGACCAAGGAGGAGACCGACCGGTTCCTCCTGCCGAAGATCGACGAGGGACTGCTCGTCTGCACGCGCGATGTCGCGGCGGATGCGCCGCCTTCGGACGACTGGTGGATCTTTCAGGCCGAGAACGTCGTTTTCGCCGCTTGCGTGCCCTCCTCCAGCCGGGACGCGCGGGAGGAGGCGGAACTGGATGCGCTCGATGAGCGGTTCGAGGCTTTTCACCGAGTTCTGATTTCCCGCGCTCCCGTATCCTCCGAGGAGTTCCTGGAGATCGACGAGGCCGTGTCCGGCCGGACCTCGCAGCTCTGCGCCGGGAATGTCGAGCTGACCGTTCCTCCCGGCAACTATTACGATGCCTCGATCCACTTTCTCCGCGATATTCTGCGGGGATTCCTCGCGGCCAAGGGGATCGAGGGCGTCCTGCGCGACCGGACCGCGCTCATTCACGCCGGTCCCAGGGATGTGCTGGCTCCCTACCTCGCCTGGTTCCCCGGCGAGAAGCCCGGGCCGCCGCGGCCGCCCGACAGCGTCGAGGTGTGCCCTTCGGTGCCGGAGTTTGTCGCCGAAATCTTCGTCGAGGCGACCGCGCTGAGCGTGCTGCGGTCCGGATTCTGCGCCCTGGGGCGTCTCGGCGTCCGGGAATACTGGGTGATCGACGCGCGGTAGGACCAGCGGAACTCCCACCAGTTTTTCCACCGGCAAGGCGACCGGCTGGTTCCCGCTCCCCAAGACGCGGAGCGCATCGATAGCCGCGTCTTCCCGGGCTTCTGGATCTACCGGGAGTGGATGAACAAGGCGCCGACGGTTGCGCCGAAGTCGTACGTCCGACAGATCCTGGACAACCTGCCGTTCTGACGGCCGCGAGCCGCGTGCTCGGAGCCGCCGTGAACCGTGCCGGGCCGTCGCGCGCCGATCGGCGCAGACAAGAGCATGGACAAAATCGATCTGAAGCTGGATTCGACTCATCACGTCTCGGTGGCCAAGGAAGCCCGCGCGGCCATGAAGCGCCTGCGCCGGCTCGAGGAGGCATATAAGGATCGGGAATACCGCAAGCGATCCTGGACGCAGGCGCAGGAGGCGGGGCGGAACTACTTTCTTCTCCGCGGAATCGCGAAGATTTTCGACGATCCGCGCGGGTGGCTCGATCCCGCGAAGCGGAAGGACGACCCTTGCTTCCAGGGATTCTCCCAGGAGCAGATCGCCTCGCTTTCCCACTGGGCCGAGACGGCCTGGAACGAGAAACACCGGAAGGAGATGGCGGATGGCTGCCGGGAATGGGCGGAGAAGTGCAATGCCGCCTCGCACATGCTCCTGGACCAGTTGCAGGCCTTCGGCGAACTCGATGGGAAACGGCCGAGGCCATTGGCTCACCTGGTTACATGCCCGCTCTTCCCCGAGCACTACCGCTTGAACGGAATCAACCCGGACGGGACGGTTCGTCTGGTCCGGGAGAGAGAAAAGTCTCGGACCGGCTTCTATCTCTTACGGAATTACCTCCGGGCCGGACGCTACGACACGATCCATCCCCACGTGCGGGCCGCCCTCTGGGCGGTCCACTCGGTTGAGGATTTTCTGCTGGGAGTCGTCGGCCGCACCGAGGCCGTCCTCTCCGGAAAAGCCGTCGCGGCGCATCACGCCCGCGTCCTCCATCTCGATCAGAAACTGCGAGGATCGCTATCCGGCGAGGATCTGAAGAGCCAGTCCGAGCGAATCGGTCAGATGCTCAAGCGGTCGAATCCGGCAAATTACTTCGTGCGGATCCAGCAGAACGGCATTCCGCTTCCGTCGGCGGGCAACTGGTTCCAAAACAGGACGATTCCACCCGCCTCGACGCTCGCGAAGAGATCCGCGCGCATGGATGGACCCAAGCGATTGCCCGAAGCCACGGTGATCGACATCGGCCCGGAGATCTGATTTTCCGCCGGGGGGTTGGACGGCGACGGCAATCGGGCCGTATCGCCGTCAGCTCGCCGCCCGGATGGGGATCTCCCTATCCACCGCTCGCCCGGCGAACGACGTTCGCGGAACGAGATCGAGAACCGGAGCGGTTTCCTCCCGCAGCCGCCGGAGAAGATCCTCCGCATCCGAAGGACGAGCCCCGGCAAGCACCACCGGATCGACCTGACACATCTCGATCCGGTCGAGCACCCAGCGCAATGGCCTGTAGAGGCGGTCGGCGATCGCGAAGAGGTTGAGCCCTTGCTTGTGGAGTTCGGCTACCCTCTCCACTTCTTCCAGCAGCGTTCCAGCATAAGCAGGAGGAAGGATCTCATCCGGATATACGGCAACGGTTTGCGAATGCTTCATGGCGGTGTCATGCGCCGATCGGAATTGGCTTCGTGCAACGCGTAAGGAATGCTCGGGCGGCATCATTGTTTTCCTCGCGGGTCTCGTTCATGAAGAACGTACCTCGCGCCGCTTACGGTTCGCCGCTAGAGCGCTTCGTCCTCCTCCCCGACTAGGTGTAGAGGGCGGATGTTCGAAGGCGCGTGAAAACGATCGGCTCTTGCATCAGCGCATATAGCGATGATGCAGCCGAAACCATTCGACTTGGTTCCGCCTCCGCACTCGGCTCGGCGTGCAGATCGGCGGGTTGAAACCTCGAGGTCGTCTCCGCGCCCGGATGCGCCACGGCCTTCCGCTCGGTTCCCGGTTGCGAATCCGGATGCCGATCCGCGATGGGAGGTCCGGGCAAAGCGAGCCGTATGGCCGGCGGTGGCGGAGGCCCTGGGCCTGCTGCACGTGGGCCAGGTCGATGCGATGGTGGCAGCGGCTCCGTGGATCGCGGAACCGTTGCGAGACGAACTCGCCAGCTCGAAATCCGTCCGCATCCTGCGGGACCGGGCGCTTTGCGCGGCCGCCTTCTGGTCGATCACGATGCGCGCTCCGGGGCGAGAACAATTCCCGGCGCTCAACCGTCTCGAGGAGCTGCGCCAGACCGGCCTGCTCGGCCGCATTAGGC
>JAQUAR010000186.1 GCA_028687155.1 Methylacidiphilaceae bacterium
CGGGGGAGACTTACCGAATCCGTCGCGCGAACTCCGAAGGCACCATGGAAGAGATCGAGATGAAGCTCGAGGATCTTCCCTTGGACTTTGATACGATCGCGGCCTCCGGCTCCATGTCGGGCTCGGGTGGGATTATCGTCATGGATGAGACCCGGGACATGGTGGAATGTCTGAATAACCTCTCGGCGTTCTACGCCCACGAGTCGTGCGGCCAGTGCACGCCGTGCCGGGAAGGAGCTCTCTGGATGCACAAGATCCTCGACCGGATGGCCGGAGGGGAGGGGAGACCGGAGGATCCGCAGCTGCTTCTCGATCTGGCGGACCAGATTGCCGGCCGAACGATCTGTGCTTTCGGAGAGGCTTGTTCCTGGCCCGTGGAGAGCTTCGTTGCCAAGTTCCGGGAAGAGTTCGAAGCCAAGGCGGCGCAAGAGAGCCAAGAGCGCGAACGCCTGCAACCCGCCTGTTAAATCAGCATCGTTACGAGTCTAGCCATGGCCTTGATCCGAAATCCCTTCGACCATGATTTACCCTCTGCCGACTCCCCGCGGGTCCATGTCCAGTTGGATGGAACGTGGGTGGAAGTACCGCTTGGCCTCAATGCGATCGAGGTGGCTCGCCGCTTCGGCAAGCTGATTCCCCACTACTGCTACCACCCGAAGCTTTCGATCGCGGGCAACTGCCGGATGTGCCTCTTCGAGATGGGCACACCGAAGCGCGGTCCCGATCGGCAGCCGATCCTGGATGGCGAGGGGCGTCCGGAGCTTCAGTGGATGCCTAGGCCGCAGATCGCGTGCGCGACGACCGCCTTCGATGGGCTAGGGATTCGGACGGCTTCTCCCCTGGTCGAGTCGTGCCAGAAAGGGGTCATGGAGTTCCTGCTGGCCAACCATCCTTTGGATTGCCCGATCTGCGACCAAGCCGGGGAGTGCAAGCTCCAGGAACATGCCTTTGATTACGGGAAAGGCCGGAGCCGATTCGGGGAGGAGAAGGTCAGGAAGCCGAAGCGGGTCGATATCGGGCCCCGCATCCTTCTCGACGACGAACGGTGCATCCTCTGCACCCGGTGCATTCGCTTTGCGCGGGAGATCGCGGATGACGACTGCCTGGGCATTACGGAACGGGGAGGCCGCAACCGGCTCTCGATTTATCCGGAAAAGCGCTTTACGAGCAACTATTCGCTCAACACGGCGGACATCTGTCCGGTCGGTGCGCTGACGACCAAAGATTTCCGGTTCCGGATGCGGGTCTGGTTTCTGAAGGAGACCAAGAGCATCTGCGTCGACTGCGCGACCGGCTGCAACGTGACCATCGGAAGCCGCGAGGGTTTTGTCCATCGATTGACCCCTCGCGTCAACGAGGCGGTCAACTCGCACTGGATGTGTGATCAGGGCCGCCTTGGCTTTCATCCCATCCATAGCAAGCATCGGGTCCTCGAGCCCGCCAGGCGGGGAGAGGCCGGACTCTTTCCTGGCGAATGGCCCTTCGTCCTGGGGCAGGTGGCCGAGTCCTTGCGTAAGCTCGATCCCTCCACTCTCGCCCTTCTGGTCTCCGCTCGCCTGACCAACGAAGAGCTTTTTCTGGTCCGGCGTCTGCGGGATCTCCTGGGAGAGGAATCCGAGATCTTCACCGAAATCGTTCCTCGGGCGGGAGAAGCCGATGGCCTTCTCCGAAGCGACGATCTCAATCCGAACAGCCGGGGCGCCCGTATCTTAGGAATCGGGACCGGTGGCGAGAAGCTGTCTGAACTGCGGAAAAGAATCGAGGAAGGGAAGATACGCGCTCTGTTCTGCCTTCACGAAGACGCGTTCAGCGCCGGAGTGCCGGAGGAGCTGCTCGAGCGCCTCTCCCTTCTCGTCTGGCAAGGGATCCTCGCGGACAAGACCTGCGAAAAGGCGCACTGGGTGCTTCCGGGCGCTTCGTTTGCGGAGAAGAGCGGGTCGATGGTCAATCGTGCAGGACGTGTCCAGCGGCTCCATCGGGCGATCCCGGCACCGGGTCGTGCGAAGGAAGACGTCTGGATTCTTCGAGGGCTGATTCTCGCCTTGGGCGGAGAGGACGTGGGCCAGAGCGGCCCGGACGTCTTCTCCAAGCTGGCGGCGACGACTCCCGCCTTCCAGGGCTTGACCTGGTCTGGCCTCGGGGATCAGGGAGTGCCGCTGCCAGCGGAGGCACGCTAGGAGAAACGAACTTCATGGACACGGCGCTCACTATTTTTCTTGTCAGTACGCTCATTAAGATCCTTCTGGTCGTCGCGGTCCTCCTCGGACTGGTCGCCTACGCCGTCTTGGCGGAGAGAAAGGTGAGCGCGGCGATGCAAGATCGCATCGGGCCGAACCGCGTCGGGCTCCCCTTCCTGAAGGCGCGCCTCTTGGGGTTGGGTCAGCCGCTGGCCGATGCCTTCAAGCTGATGCTCAAAGAGCAGTTCGTTCCCGGGAATGTACGGAGCTTCTACTACAATCTGGCTCCGGTTCTCTCCTTCCTTCCGGCCCTCTTGGCTATTGCCGTCATCCCCTTCGCGGGAGTGGATCCCCTCCACTTGCCGGGACTCTCCGTTGCGATCCCTCAACCCGGGGTGATCGCCAATGTGGGAATCGGCGCCCTTTTCCTCTTTGCGGTGACCTCTCTCGGGGTCTACGGCATCGTCTTGGCGGGCTGGTCGTCCAACTCCAAGTACGCGTTCCTCGGCGGCATCCGATCGAGCGCCCAGATGATCTCCTATGAAGTCGCCATGGGATTCTCGGCCATGCCCATCTTCTTGATCTCCGGAGCGTTGAGCTTGCCGCAGATCGTTGATTTTCAGATCGAGCATGGCTGGTTTCTTTTGCCCTTCGTTGGGAAACAGTTCGACTGGCATCTCTGTCTGCTTTGGCCTTCGCTCCTGCTCTCCTCCCTGATCTTCCTGGTGACCCTCTTTGCGGAGACGAATCGGGCTCCCTTCGATCTTCCGGAAAGCGAGCAGGAGCTCGTGGGAGGTTTCAACACCGAATACGGAGGCATGCGTTTCGGCATGTTCTTCCTCGGCGAATATGCGGCGCTCATCTCCGCCAGCGGTCTTTTCGTCACCCTCTTTCTCGGAGGTTGGAGCCTTCCTTTCGGCTGGCTTGCAACGGCGGGTTCCCTCGGAACTTTCCTCCTCCAGGCGCTCATCTTCTTGGGCAAAGTCTGCATCCTGGTCTTTTTCTTCATGTGGATCCGTTGGACGCTCCCCCGATTTCGCTACGATCAAGTCATGTCGCTTGGCTGGAAATTCTTGCTTCCCCTCTCCATGGCCAACATCGTGCTGGTCGCAATTCTGCTCGCCCTCTTCGGGGGAAGGGCTTAGGGGCTGGGTAGCGCCCAAGATTGCCAGAGACGGCGGTAGTCGTGCTCGGTCAGTACGACGATCTCGGGATCACCCCTGGGATCGAGCCACTGGATTAGGTCCAGGAGGTTCTTCCTTTCGAGAGCCAGGCAGCCGGCGGTGGCTGCTCGTTCCCCGTATCGGCCATGGAGGAAAACGGCACTTCCTCCTCCGGGGCGGCTTTCGGGGTAGTTGTGTTCCACGAAGATCATCCATTCGAGCACCGGGTCCTCGATGTGGAGTCGTTCCCCCTCAAACCAGTCCGGAAGGGTTGTCCCATTCGGGATGGTCACGAGATGGTTATACTGGGGCAGTTGAGGATTTTCGATCCAGGCATCCTGCGGCGATTTTTGGTGATAGAACCGCCATTTGGCGCCCTGGGGAAGGGACGGAGCGATTCCCAGGATCAGACCGAGCCGGAAGCGGCCCGCCGGAGTCCGGCCATCGCCTTCCTCTTTCTGGAGACCAGGCTGCGGCGGATGAAGGCCGGAGCCCCAGGCGACTCCATTGCGGCCGAGGAGGACGGAGATCGTCTCTCCGTCTCGCCTCCATCCTCCCCCGGGGAGAACCCGTTCCCAGCAAGAAAGCTTCCCCTGCCAGGAGTTGGACTGGCTCACGATGACCAGAATGCGCTGCTCCAGCCGGAAGGGCCAGAGGAGAAGGGACTTCCAGATCCAGAGGAGCGCGAGGAGAAGGCCCAGGAGGATCGCGAGCCAACTCGGGAAGCGGTTCCGCTTTAGCCAAGCAAGCCACCCATTGCTCATCCCAACCCGGTTCCGCGAATCAATGCGGATGGGAGCCCGCGTGCAGGATGCGAGCCAGCCGCTGGGCCTTTTGGGGATCAACCGCACTCTCGATCCCTTGGGTTTTCACGGAGCTTCCGACAAGGGCGCCATCACTTCGGGCAAGATAGCGCGTCAGGTTGTCCTCCGTGATCCCGCTTCCCACGAGGATCGGAGTATGCGGTAAAACGCTCCGGACGCGACCAA
>JAQUAR010000187.1:0-3558 GCA_028687155.1 Methylacidiphilaceae bacterium
ATTGGAAGGCAGCGATCGCTCATCTCCCACCGGAAAAGCAGGGGGCTGCTTGGGACTGGTATCGCTCCCGTTCCGATCCGGCCCAGGCTTTCGACAGCCTAAGCGGACTGCTGCTGCTTCTCGAGGCAAATGCAGCCTATTTGGAGCGGGTGCCGCGCGCGGTGCAGGAGCTTTTGGAAAACGCATCGAGAGTTTCCCAGGGAGACTCCCCCAGCCGTGCCGACTTGGAGCAGTTCCTCGGATATTTTCACCACTACGCAACCCAACTGCAGGATCTATTAGCGTCCGCCCCCCAACAGTGGCAGCATGGCGTCCACCAGGAGAGCGCGCAGATCACCGCTCTTGTTTCCCAGATTAGCGAGCAGATGCACCAGTCCGTGGCGCAGTTGGCGGAGCTGCTGGCCTCCGCCCCCAAACAGTGGCAGGAGGGGTTGCAGCGGGAGACCAAGCAGATTAGCTCTCTGGTTGCTCAGATCACCGAGCAGAGTCGCTCCCTGCAGAAGCGGCTCAATGGTCTCCGCTTGTGGGCGGTCGGCTTGCTGCTGGCGATCGGCTTCTTTTCCGGCTGCTCCGCGATCCTGCTCTTGCGTCTTCTGATGCCGAAATTCTTCGGCGTTTGAAGGGAAAGCGCGCTTGGGCGCGAACGCAGCCGGGAAGGCAGGTTAGATGTCGAAGCTCAGCGCGCGATTGGCGGAGAGCCGGCGTTGGTCCTCGTTCTCGACGAGGTCGGAAAGAGAAGTCCGGTCGACCACCTCGCAAATCTGGTGCCTCACTTTCATCATGACAACCCGGATCGGGCAGGTCTCCTCGTCGGGACAGTCCTCGCAGGCTGCATAGGCGCTCCGGCTGACGCAGCGAACCGGGGCAATCGGCCCGTCCATCAGGCGAATGATCTGACCGACGAGGATCTGATCCGCCGGCTCGGCAAGTTGGTAGCCCCCACCTTTGCCTCGACGACTTTCCAGCACGCCTTTGTTTTTGAGCTCGAGCAGGATCGCTTCCAGAAACTTTTTCGGAATCCGTTCCTTCCCAGCGATCTCTCCGATGAGAACGGCACCCTTCCCTCGGGCCCTCGCTAAGTAAACCAGAGCTCGCAGGGCATATTTGCTTCTGCGGGTAAGAACCATTTCTCCTCTTAAGCTATCGGAAGAATGTACTAAATCCGGACTGGGGTAGGGGAGAGAAAAGGAGACTGGCTAATGGAGAAACCCCTCGAGTTCTTCCAGGCTTTCCTGCTGGTAGTCTTTGGGAGCCGTGAAGAGATCTTTCGGTGGTTCGTTCCACTGTTGCGCCATCAACCGAAGCTGCCCCTTGTCGCCGTTGCTTTCCCGCCAGGACATTTCCTGCGGTATCCCGGCGTCGGCGGGCAGAGAGAGCCAGATTGCTAACGCGGGCTCGGGCCAGGCTTCGCGGCCCAGGAGAAAGCGAAAAATCTGGGATAGCGTCTTTACCTGCTGCGCGGTGGCAACAAAGAAGAGCCGATGATCTTCGGGCGATCGGCTGGCGAGAATCTCTGCCTCCTGACCGGTTTCGGTATGTCCGATCCAGCGCGACTCCTTGCCTGGGGCCGGGACCCAGGAGTAGCGGGCAAGGTCGTAAAAGACGTTGGCGCGGGGAGAAGCCGGAAGGGTCGATGGCACGAACGGGACGAGGGTTGGATCTTCTTGGAATGGATTGGAGCGCAGGCGCCATCCGTTCTCCCTGTTGGCTTGTGTATGGGCATGGATGGTCGGCCAGTCGAACAACCAGAAGTGGGCGTCCAAATGTTCTAGTCCAAGAAAGGACTGCCGCTCCACGTTATAGATCAGCGAAAAGAGATTGGACGGCTGATCAATGCGAATATAGGGGCCCCAACGGAGCAGCGAAAGTCGCTCTTCCTTCCGATCGGCTTTCCCAAGGAACTCCAGGCGAAATCCATCCACGGTTCCCGCATGGATGCCGGTCAAAAAGAAAGAGAGAAGAAGAGCGCAGAGGCAGCTTCGCCAAAAGCTCATCGAGCGATGCGAGTTTTTCTCGGGCCGAACAGCGCCGTGCCGATGCGGATCATCGTGCTTCCCTCCTCGATCGCGATCGTGAAATCGTGGCTCATCCCCATCGAGAGGATCGGAAGCACGAAGCCCGTGTTCTCCTGGACCAGATCCCGGAGTCCCCTTAATCCCGCAAAAACAGGTCGCGAGGCTTCCGGGTCATCGGCATACGGAGCGATCGTGAAGAACCCGTGCAGTTCCAAACCCGGAAGGCCGTTGACCCCTCGCGCCAGTCTCTCGGCATCCTCCGGAGTGACGCCGAATTTGCTGCTTTCTCCAGAAATATTCACCTGGATCAGTACCGAAATCGTTCGTCCGAGATTCACTGCTCCACCGGAAAGAGCTTGCGCGAGCTCTAGCGAATCGACCGATTGCACCCAGTCGAATCGATGAGCTGCCGCATGGGCCTTATTTTTTTGCAGATGGCCGATAAAATGCCAAATCCCGTGGGATCCCAAGGCATCCTGTTTGGCGGCAGCCTCTTGAACCCGATTTTCCCCAACGTCCCGTATCCCGAGGGTGAACAGTTCGGCCACTACTTCCGGAGGCTGGGACTTCGTTGCCGCGACGAGGCGAATGCCGGCAGGCTCCCTGCCGCTCTTCGATGCGGCGGCCGCCACTCGCTGCTGTATCGCGGCCAACCGTTCCGGCAACGATGGCTTTTCGAGCAGGTTCATAAAATTGACAGGGTATTAGTTTTGTTTAAGACTCATTCAATGCAATTGGAGACCTTAAAGGTCTTTCGTGATCTTGTCGATTCCCGCAGCTTCAGCAAAGCCGCGCAATCGAATTCCATTTCGCAATCGGCCGTCAGCCAACAAATCCGTGGATTGGAGGAGCGCTTTCGACTGCCCCTGCTGGAGCGGGGCGGTGGGCGGCGCATCGGGCTCACTCCGGAGGGGGCGTTTGTATACCAGACGGCGAAGGAGATCGTCGCTCTCTACGAAGCGTTGCAAAACCGGATTGCGGAGGTTCGAAATCGGATTACCGGCACGATTCGGGTGTCGACGATTTATAGCGTGGGGCTCTACGAATTGCCTCCCTATCTCAAAAAGTTTCTCCGCGAATATCCCGAAGTCAACGTTCGTGTGGAGTACCGTCACTCGCGACAGGTGTATGAAGACGTCGCCGACGGAAGTTGCGATGTGGGAATCGTTGCCTTTGCCGTTGTGCGGAAGGGAATGAAGGCCATATCGTTCCAGAAGGACCGCCTTGTTTTCATTTGCCATTCCCAGCATCCTCTGGCTAAGAGGAAGGAGGTAGGACTGGAAGAGGTAGCCCGGCATGGTTTCGTCGGTTTTACCTCGGATATGCCGACCCGCAAAGGGATCGACCAGCTCTTCCGGGATCGCAAGCTGGAAATTCGACCGGTGATGGAGTTTGATAACATCGAAACGGTGAAACGGGCGGTCGAAATCGACATCGGAGTGTCGATCGTTCCCGCCGCGACGGTGGCACAAGAGCTTCTCAATGGATCGCTCACGGCAGTGGAAATCGCCGGTGAGCCCTGCTACCGGCCCATTTCGCTGCT
>JAQUAR010000187.1:3568-4313 GCA_028687155.1 Methylacidiphilaceae bacterium
GCTTTGCAAGGCGGGCAGAGTCCTTTCGCCCGCCGTCAAACGTTTTCTCGAGGCTCTACAGGAAGAGCGGGCCGAAGGGCTCGCCGAGTCCGAGCCCGCGAGGGCCGTGGGCGAATAGGAGTCTCTTGACCGCGGGAGGCCCCGGCCACGTGGAGACACTGTCTTGCGTCGACGCCCTGCGTGGAGGGGGCTTATCGCCTCTCTTGTGGGAGAGGATGCGGTCTTTGCCATCACGCAAGAGAGGGCAGAGGAAAAGAGAAAAAATGGAGAACAAATGGCGAATTTGGAAACGCAGTATCTTGGGCTGGTGCTTCGCTCTCCTCTGGTTGCTTCCTCGTCTCCCTTGACCGCTTCGGCGGCCAAAGTGGTGGATCTGGAGGCGGCCGGCATCGGAGCGGTGGTGCTCCCCTCGCTCTTCGAGGAGCAGCTCCTCAAGGAAGAAGTTGCGGAGCATTCCTACAAGGATTACGGAGGGGCGTTGGAGGCTTTTCCGAAGCTGGAGGAGTTCCGGTTCAGCGCCAAGGCTTATCTCGATCACATTCGGCCGCTGAAATCCTCGGTCGGGATTCCGGTCATCGCGAGCTTAAACGGGGCTGCCCCGGGATGGTGGACGCGTTATGCCAAGATCATCGAGGAAGCGGGAGCCGATGCTCTGGAACTCAACATCTATGCGGTGCCGACCGATCCCGACCGAGCCGGATCGGAGATCGAAATGGAAACGCTCGACATTGTGCGCCTGGTCCGC
>JAQUAR010000188.1 GCA_028687155.1 Methylacidiphilaceae bacterium
GTCGTCCAGGAGGGTCAGCCTCCGGTGAAGCTCGTTTTCGTCATTGGCGTGCCCAAGCAGTTTCATACCGAATATCTGATTGCCGTGGGCGCTCTTGCCCGTATCGTCCATGAGGCACCTTCCCGAGGGAAGCTTCTCCGCGTAAAGGACGCAGCCGAATTTGTCTCCCTGATTGCGGCCGCAGAGCAGAAAGTGTAAAGAAAAGGCAGACGCTTCGGACAGGTGGCTGAGCGGTTGAAGGCACTCGACTCGAAATCGAGCGTGGAGGAAACTCCACCGTGGGTTCAAATCCCACCCTGTCCGCACCCTCCGCGCTCCGTCTCTTCCTCCAACCGAGGCACCGAAAGATCACGTTCCCGGACGGACTGCTTTCCGAAGCGGGTTCGGCTGACTTGCGCGTTCGGCGGCATTCGGCTTGCGGGCGTTTTTCGCGCGAGGCTTTCCGGACTCGGAAAGCTCCTGGAAGAGTTCAAAGTCGCCGATGCGGAAGGCAAAGGAGCGAGGGCTGACGCAATGAAGGATGATCTGCTTTCCTGCGCGGGTGATCTCGAAGGGAACGAGCCTGGATTGCCTTTCGAAATGGAAGGGAGGGATCTGCCGCAGGCCCTCCAGAGTTCGCTGCAGCTCTGCCGCCGCTTCCGGTCGGGTCTGAACGTAAAGGTAGACGACCGTGTTCGTCCGGTGAGGCGGCCAGGGAGTCCATTCCACCACGACCCCTGGGATAGGGAAGCGCACGGCAACGGCTGCGCGCGGAAGGAAGTCGCCCGAGACCAAGTAGACCGTGTCTCCCGTCCAAGATCGGATCATCGCGGGAAGAAGGGCGGAGTCGTTTTGCTGGCTTAGGCTGCGAAGAGTCTCCTCGGACCAGGCGGCCTCTTTCTCTGCTCCGAGGAGAGGAAGACGCCAGCCGCTTTGGATGAGGGTTGCCAGGCGTTCCTGTTCGGTACGGACGCAGGAGGGAAAGAGCTCGCTTGACTGGGAGTCCGGAGAGCCCAACCCATATCTTAGGCCGAGGACGCCGGCGACGAGGCCTGTCCCCGCCGCGGCAAGAAGGAGCAGGATGTCGACCGCTCTGAAATGCGAGCGAGGGGCCGTCTTGGATCGGCTCCTTTCTTCGAGGGGAGGCGCCGCGGGCCCTAGGCCAGACGCCGGCTGCGGGAGCTTTGGCTCTTTTCTCGGCCAATGGGGAAACGGGGAGAGGAGCTTCGCCCTCTCCTCGGAATCCGGTTGCGAAGCGGCCGAGGGGACCGAGCGGGGCGGCTGCGCCTGCAGCGGGAGAAGGGGATCTGAGAGCCTCCGGAAGATCCAGAGCAGCGGGGCAGCAAGGAGGAAGTAGAGGCAGAGGGTCCGGGAGATCGGCAGGCTGGCTAAGCCCAAAGCCAGAGCCAAGGAGGGTTGGACCACGAGCCAGAAGAACCGCGGAGAATTTCGGAACGGCCAGGGAGGGATGCCTAGGCTCCATGGGTTTGGTGGAATCTCTTGGGGCTCCCGGGTTCTGGCCCGGATCCGGTGGAGTGCGTAGGCGACTCCGGTTAAACCGGAAAAGAGGAAGACGGGCAGCGCCTCCCGCCAAGATTGGCGGAGGGCCGTTCCCAGGGCCAGGGTAAGGAGCAGGATGAGGGAGAAGAGGGCCCTCCGGTTGCTGGCGTATCGCTCGCCGAGTCGGCCGCAACTCATCAACTCGATTGGGAAGATCCACGAAACCATGATCCAGAAAAGCCCTCGGCCGATCCAGGTCATCATCGTATGGATCATCGGAATCTTTACCGCTGCATCGCTTGTGCGACTTCCGACCGACGGCGAATGGGACGAGAAGTCCGAGGCACCAGGGAATGGAGCCGATGGACGTTTCCTACTCTATCCGATGCGGGAGCAGTTTAGGCAAGGCGGAAAGCAGGCCGAGACTCACCGCAAAGCAGAGGAACGGCGCGAGCATGGGCGTATGGAAAGAATGGAGGCTCTGCGAAAGAAGCCCGAAGAGAAGGGGGCCCGACCCGGCGGCCACTCGGCCGAAAAATCCCCACAGACCGAAGTATTCGGCATGCTCGTTCTTGGGAGCCAGAATCCCCACCACGGCACGGCTGACCGCGTGGAGAGAGCCGGCTCCCATTCCTAGGATTGCGCAGACCACGTAAAACGCGACCTTCTCCTGCACGAAGTAAAAGCCGCCCATCCCGAAGAACCAGATCCAGACAATGATCTGCAAGGTCTTCTTGGATCCGAGCCAATCTTCGATGAAGCCGAAGACCATTGCACCCAAGCAGCCCCCGGTCTGAATAGCCAGAAGGAGGAATACCGGCTCCTGGCCGGCCAATCCGATCTGCATCTGTCCGTAAAGAGCACCCATGGCCAGCACCATCGATGCTCCGGTACTGTACAGGAGGAAGGCACCGAAAAAGAGGCGGAGGCGAGCCTCGGTGCGTAGCTTGGAAAAGGTGTGGGAAAGACGACCGAGGGAGGTTTCCATGGCGCCTTTCCAATCCTGCTGGGTGGGATGGCCCCGTTCTCGCACGAAAAGGAGCGTGGGGAGCCCGCCCGCGCAGTAGATGGCGGCCGTCAGGAGAAAGATCAGCCGAATGGCGCCGGAGTTGGCGAGCGTGAATCCGGGGCTCATGAGGGGATAGATGGCTGCCACGCTCAAGAAGCCTCCGACGTTGCCGAGCGCCCGGGCAAGTCCCGAAAGCCTTCCGATCTCCTGCGAGGAAGCGAGTTCGGGAAGAAAGCTTGCAGTGAGATTTTCGGCGAAGGCGTAACCGATCGATGCTGCCATGAAGGCAACCAAGCTCATCCAGACATCCCCTTCGCCCATTGCGGCAAGGCTGGCAGTGGCGACGATGCAGACGGTATACGAGATCGAGAGGATCCGTTTCTTTCTTCCGGTAACATCGACGAGAGCGCCGAGAAGGGGAGAGAGGACCCCGACCAGGGTCTGGCAGAAAAACAGGGCGCAACCGAAGAGCCATGTCGCGTCTGTCCGGTGCGCACAAATGACGCGAAGGAAGTAGGTGCCGAACACCAGATCAACGATCAGCGTGTTGAAGGCGGTATTCGCGAAGTCGAAGAACGACCAAGCGATCTTTTCGCTTTTTCTAGGAGACGTCGAATGGGGTTGGGGAGAGAGGATCTTCTCGGAAAGGGGCATGGAGGGATATTTCAGGAAGAGACGTGATGGATCCGAGAGCCGTTTGCCGCCGTTTTTCGAAGAGAGGAGACGGCTCTTTGAGAGGGGGACCCGATGGCACGAGGAAGAGGCGCTTCGATCTGGGGTCCGTCGTGGGAAGGCCGAGATTGCCGCATAAAGGGACGATCCGGAAGAAGCGGGTTCGTCATCGGTGGATGTGCCTCGAGGTTTCCCTCAAAGAGGGAAGCCATCTTCCGAGCTAACCCCGATCCGCACACCCTGTCAAGGCATCGCGGGTTGACCGGAAGCGGCTGCCGGCCCGCGATCCGGCGGCAGCGCGAGCAGGAACAAAAAGCCCAGCGCGAAGCAGACCAACGGGATGACCATCGGAATGCGAAAGGAGTGGGTTGCTTCGAAGAGCTCACCGAAGAGCAGCGGCCCGATCGCGGCCGCGACTCTCCCTGTGACGAACCAGAGTCCGTAGTATTGCGCCCGCGATTCGGAAGGAGAGAGGAGCCCCATGACGGCACGGCTGACCGAGAAAAGGGAGCCGTTGCCAAATCCGACGAGGAAGGCGGTTGCCCAGAAGAGCGGTTTCGAGTGAACGCACACCAGAGCGATCGAGGAGATCGTCCAGACGAGAACGACCAGTTGGAGGGCGCGGGCAGACCCAAGCCAGTCCTTGATTTTGCCGAGAAAGAGAGCTCCGAAGCACGCTCCGCCCTGGACCGCGAGCAAGACCAAGACCTGTTCGGTATCCGCCATCCCGATCGCCATCTGGGCATAGATCGCAACGACGACCATCACGACGGTGGCGCCGGCCCCGCAGAGAAGTGAAGAGGCAAAAAAAGTCCTTAACGCTCCGCGGCGCACCACGTCGGGCACCGAGTCTCCCAAGCGTCGAGCGGCATGTCGACAAGCCTGCCAAAGATTGCCGGTGAGGGGGACGGTGCGTTCCCGCAAGAGAAAAAGAGCGGGTAGTCCCGCCAGGGCGTAGATCGCGATCGTGAGGGCCAGGGCGAGCTGGATGCGGCTTGCGTTGGAGACGGTGAATCCCGAGGCAAGGAGTGGGGAAACCAACAGCAAGTTGGCCAAGCTTCCCAAGTTTCCCAAAGAACGGGCCCAGCCGGAGAGGCGGCCGAGAGAATCGAAGCTGGTGATCTCCGGCAAAAAGCCGGCC